>JAGCSS010000377.1 GCA_017964055.1 Lachnospiraceae bacterium | reverse complement strand
CGTCGCCGGTACTGATCTTGAGGCGGCTGATACGTCTCGCCTCGTCGTATACTCCCCTGCTGTTTTAATCGGTAATGAATTCATTTGCGCAGTATGCCATACTGTTGATCGGCAGGACCAGACGATACCTCGACAGGCGAATACTCCACGCTATTACCACAACGATCAGCGCAGCCGTGATCAGAAGTACGCGTATGATAAAGTCATTCTGATAATAGTCAAGATTCGCAGCCTTATCAACTTCCACGCCGATGTAGCAAACAAGCGAACCGGACACCTGATTGACAGGTCTCAGGACCAAAAGCAGACTGCCTCTGCTCGAATCGTACCGGATCGGATCTATTTTATCCTCTCCGCGGAGCAGATCGTTCTTATACGGCTGAAAAGCTTCAACATAAGGCGCTATCTCCCCGTACTCGTACATCTTATTGGCTTCCTGCCGGGAAAGATCAAACACTACACGTAATCCTTCTTCTACCGGGTATACGATAAACAGGTTTTTTACATCGGTAACACCGTTTCTGATCTCAGCAAGTTTATCTTTGATATCTTCGTAAGCAGGAGATGCTTCTCCGTTGTTGACACAATCCCTGAGATCATCGGGATCGATCGCATCTTTATTTTTTACCAGCTCAATGGCATGCTCGGCATCCTTCAATGCCTGCCCCTGAACATATCTGGCAAACAACACGGAGCTGACCCACGTCACTGCACCGACGGAAACGATAGTTACGGTCAGGATCAGTATAACGCTGCCCGAACTGATCGATCTGCGCATCTGTGAAAACGATGCCTTTCTCGTATCCGCGGGAACGTAGTCCTGCCTTAAACCGCTGTTCCTGAGCCTGTTGCGGATCGTTTCGGGAATAAAGCCCATGATCAGCAGCGCAATGATCACGCTGATCGTCTTATCCGCTATATCAAAAGCAAAATTGGACAGATAAGCAGAAAGCGTATCTCCGATCCCGACCTTTTTATGGAATATCCTGAACAGTTCGTAGATATACGGATTGTCGATCTCGGTGCCCCATAATATCCGTGATATCCAGGTGCCCGGTATCCCGCCTATCACAGCGAGAAACAGTATCAGCCAAATAATATTGACCGGTTTTTTATATAGTTTTTTGCCGAAGAAAAATGCGGAGGCTATGGCAATGGCCGCGCTGAGTATGGCATAATACGGATTCTCGGGGTCAAAGAATATCCTGAGGATATTGGTAGCGACACCTGTGATGATCCCGGGGAAATAGCCCGCCATACCGGCAACAGCGATAGTGCCGATGCTGTCAAGATAAATAGGTGAATCAGGTATCAGACCGTTCAGAGATGAGCATGCGAGATTAAAGGCTATTCCGCAAACTATTGCCAGAAAGCACAATAACTCGTTCCTAAAGGAGAAAGATCTTTCTTTCATGCCGTCCTCACGATTGTCAAAGAAAAATAAAGCAACTGCATATTTCGAGAAGAAAAACAAAGGGAAACGCTACAGGCGTTTCCCTTTTTCTGTTCCTGTGATTGTATTATACTACATTCCCATCTGCTTTGCAACTTCTGCCGCAAAATCATCGTTTCTCTTCTCGAGACCCTCACCGGTGATGTAGTGAACAAATCTGTTAACCTTGAACTCGCAGCCGTTTGCCTTCTTAACGGAATCGATGTACTTGGATACGCTCATCTCCTGATCCTTAACGTAAACCTGATCCATGAGGCAGAACTCCTTCATCTCCTTCTGGAGACGGCCGATGAGCATCTTGTCGATGATGTTCTCAGGCTTGTTGGCATTTGCGGGATCGTTCATCGCCTGCTCCTTGAGGATCATCTTCTCATGCTCGATGAAGTCTGCGGGAACTTCGCTCTGATCAACATACTTGGGATTAAGTGCTGCGATCTGCATAGCAAGGTTCTTTGCTGCCTCAACGGTAGCGTCGTTAACGGGAGCGTCAACATCAACAAGTACAGCATGTGAGCCGCCCATATGAATGTAGGAAACGATAAATCCGTTGGTAGTGAACTTTACGAAACGACGGATATCAAGCTTCTCACCGATAACAGCGATCTGTGAGCTGAGCTCTTCCTTAACTGTCTTGGAAGTGTCAAGTGCCCACTTCTCAGCAAGGAAGCTGTCAATGTCAGCTGCGTTCGAAGAAGCTGCCTGCTTAACAACATTGGCAACAAAAGACTTTAACTTCTCGTTCTTTGCAACGAAGTCTGTCTCGGAGTTAACCTCAACAACCGCTGCGCACTTCTTGTCGTCGCTTACATATGTATCGCAAACGCCCTCTGCGGCGATACGGCTTGCCTTCTTCTCAGCTGCCGCAAGGCCCTACTAGCGTAAGAACTCAATAGCCTCATCAAAATTGCCGTTAGTCTCTGTAAGAGCCTTCTTGCAGTCCATCATTCCTGCGCCGGTCTTCTCTCTTAAATCCTTTACCATGCTGGCGGTAATCTCTGCCATGTTAAAATCCTCCTGAATTATTATTTAATGAAAAACGGGACGAGGCTAGCCCTCGCCCCGAAAGGTTCATGATTCGCTGTACGATCAAGCCTCTTCTGCTGCTTCCTCAGTCTCAGGCTCAGCGGAAACCGCTGCGTCTGCGCCCTGGTTAGCCTCGATAACTGCGTCAGCCATCTTGGCAACGATAAGCTTTACGGCGCGGATAGCGTCGTCATTGCCGGGGATAACATAGTCAAGTTCCTCGGGATCGCAGTTTGTATCGGCGATACCGATAAGCTTGATGCCGAGTGCGTGAGCTTCCTGTACGCAGATTCTCTCCTTCTTGGGATCTACAACAAAGATAGCATCGGGAATTCCGCCCATATCCTTGATACCGTCAAGGTTCTTCTGAAGCTTCTCCCACTCCTTCTTGAGCTGGATAACTTCCTTCTTGGGAAGAACATCGAATGTTCCGTCCTCGCTCATCTTCTCGATAGCCTTAAGACGTGCGATACGGGTCTTGATGGTCTTGAAGTTGGTCAGCATGCCGCCGAGCCATCTCTCGTTAACATAGTACATACCGCAGCGCTCTGCCTCGCTCTTGATAGCGTCCTGAGCCTGCTTCTTGGTTCCTACGAATAAAACCTTGCCGCCGTTGGCAACGATATCCTTGATCGCGAAGTAAGCTTCGTCAACCTTGCCTACCGACTTCTGAAGGTCGATGATGTAGATACCGTTTCTCTCGGTATAGATGTAGGGAGCCATCTTGGGGTTCCAGCGTCTGGTCTGATGTCCGAAATGAACACCTGCTTCGAGAAGCTGTTTCATTGAAATAACACTCATTTTCTTTTCCTCCATTTGGTTTTTCTTCCGCATATCCGTCTCATGGGACCGACGGTCATGAGCAGGGCCGCACCTGATCCTAAAAGGACATGCGTGATTGATGGTTTATGCCCGATGGGCATAGTTGTACACTCGCACAACCTTTGAAATATTAGCACAGAGTTGGCGAGAATGCAAGCATTTCCCGACAAAAAAATTCAGGAACGTCCGAAAACGTTCCCGAATTGATCATTTATAGTTCTTGCCCATTACCTTTTTGCAGATCGCGTCGTAACTCATGCCCTTTGTAAAGGTAAAGGTCCCTACCTGGATCTTCTCCGAGTAACCGTGGCGCCCGATATACGAATTGAGGGCCTGCCAGTCATCGATAATGCCGTATCTCTCGAGAGCCTTACTGAATGTCTCCGAAGTCATGCCCTTAGTGATCGTAAACTTGAGAGTTCCGGTCGAATCCACATACGGAGTGGGCGTAGGCGTCGAAGGTCCGGGAGTCGGAGTAGGCGCCTGTGTGGGCGTAGGTGTAGGACTCGGTGTCGGTGTGGGCGCCTGTGTGGGCGTAGGCGCAGGCGAAGGAGTCGGTGTAGGTGCCTTCGTGGGCGTAGGTGTAGGCGTCGCCGTGGGTGCCTTCGTAGGCGTAGGTGTCGCCGTAGGTGCCTTTGTCGGCGTAGATGTAGGCGTCACCGTGGGTGCCTTTGTGGGTGTAGGCGTGGCCGTAGGTTCGTCCGCAGGCGTAGGTGTTGCCGTAGGGTCTTCCAGAGAACTCTCAACCGGTGTGGGTGAGCTGTCAGGCTCGGTGGACGGCGGCGTGGGTGTAGGTGACAATGTAGGCCCCTCCACCGGTGACGGCGTAGGCTCCGTCTTGTCATTCTTCCCAACCAGAGACGATATCTCGTCGTCCTTGCCGCTGCCGCCGGCGTTCTCCTCGTTCGCCGTGGCTTCTTTTATCCTGTTTTCAAGCTTGAGGTTCGGAATGATGATCACCACGAAAATGAACAGGGTGAACAGTATGCCCGTTCCGACTCCTCTCATATAGTATTTCAGTTTCATCTCATTCTCCCCGTTTCAATCAGCAATAAAGGTCTATGATAAGCTTTACCTCTCCCTGTCCCATTCCGAGGAGTTTGGATATTTCCATGACTGACTTTCCGCTCTTGTGCAGAGCAATGATCTCATCGTTGCGGTTGATAGCGCCCGTATCGAGATTCTCCGTGGGTGCGCCGATCATGCTGTCAAACGAAGGAGCAGCGGGTGCCGCAGGTCTGACAGTCTGCGGACGCGCCGCAGGTTTCGCTCCCGTCCCGCCCGAAGCGGGCTTTGCGGCGGTGCCGGCCGTCTTCGCTGGTGCCGTTCCGGTCGCTGCGGCAGCGGTCTTCGTGCCGGCTGACACAGCGGGTTTTGCGGCTGCTGTACGCGCAGCGGGTGCGGCAGGCTTTGCTCCGGCAGCTGCGGTCGTCTGCACCGCAGGCTTTGCGGCACGCGCGGCAACAGCGGCGCTCAGTCTGCTCTCCGCAGCTGCGGCAGCCTTATCGACGGCCTCACGCGCAGCCTCCGCGTCACGTATCATCTTCTCGCATTCGATCCTGGTATTTTCCATACCGAGCACCGTGCTTTTGAGTGCTTCTTCCTTTTCGTTCAGCATCTGGTAGAGGAATACGACCTCCTTGTGGTTGCTCTCAATTTTTTCGAGCATCTGGTCCGAATATTCGCCTACCGCTATGATCTTATCGTTTGAAAGTGATTCGAGCTTGTCTTCTGTTTCATGCAAAAGGAAATCAGCCCTTTTATTCGCCTTCTCAACGAAATCCTCGTGCATCTGCTCGAGCACATTGGCGTCCAATGCGCTGCGGGCGGCATCACGGGGAGTCCTTTCGTTTCCTCCGACGATAAAAAAGCTGATGATTATAAAAGCCGCGCCCAATATAAATAAAGTTATCTCAAGCCCTGTCATTTAATTACATATCCCCCTGTTAACAAGCCTTTAAATCCTGATATCTATCCCTCCGGGATGATCGGTCATATTCCTGACCTTAGGTTCCTTGTCCTCTTCCTCTTCGTGCTCCTCACCCTTGCCCCGGCCCCCACCGGAAGAATACTCGTTATTGCCTTTTTCCTTGGCGTCGTAACGGTATTCGGGGTTAGTAGCTTCCGACATCCTTACCGTGCGGTTGGCGTTGTCGTTCGCATTCTGCTCGATATGCTGGGTGATCTCAGCCATCCTGGACATATCCTTCGTCTGCTCGCCCAGCCTGACCTGCGTAGCTTCCTGTGACTTCGGAACCATAGTATACATTTCGATAGGAGTGATCATAGTATCTCCTTCCGTTGCACTACAGGCACTCGCAGTTCCGCCTTCGGCGGATTCTGCTTGCCTTTCGCTCCGCAAATATCAATATGCGGCAACTCTGACATCCGCTCCGTCTCTTACAAGTCGCGCGTGTTTGGTCTCGGTCCTGATATAGTTGGTTACGTTTGAAACGGTGACTTTGCAGCCGGGATAGATGATCTCGTCGACGAGAATGTATCCGCCTGTGGCGTTATCCAGCTCGACGGTGATGTTCTCTATCTGTCTGGTCATATCTTCCATTTTTTTGTCGAGCTCCTTGCGCTCGCCCGCAACCTGCTGGAACTGCGCCAGCCTCTCGGGAGTTACCTCCTCGTGGTTCTTTATCTTGTTCGTAAAATGAAGAATGATCTTGTCATCGCGGTCCATGAGCTTCTGCGTCTCGATCTTTTCCGCCTCGAGCTGCTTGAGCTTGTTCGCGAGGTTCATATTTACGCCCACTTCAAGCACGGTGTTCGTGCCCATGACCGAGCCGATGGTCTTAGCTTCGATGCACTTGCCCGAGCGTACTGAACCGCCCGTGATGAAGCCTTTCTTGCCCTTAACGATGATCTCGCTGCCGGCCGTTACGGTGCTGTGCATGATGGACTCCGTCTGAACGAAGCCGCCCGCGGAAACCTCCGCGCTCTCTATGAATTTGGTAACGATATTGGTGCCGGCGGTAAGCTTTCCCCTGGCCATGCCCTGAATGCCGCGCTTTAATATGATCTGGCCGCCCGCATTGAGCTCGGCGCCCTCTACGATGCCGTTGACGATGATGTCTCCGGTCGCGGTGACCTTATATCCCGTATTGACATTGCCCTCAACCTGCACGTTGCCGTTGTAGTCGATATCGCCCGTGGTGGGATCGACATTGGCCGGAACTGTATAGGTATCCGAAATGAATATCTGTCCGTCAACCAGCATAACATGCCCGTTAACGTCGCAGATGAGCTGCAGTCCGTCCGGGCTCAGATGAGCATGCTTAACCTGACGCAGGAACTTTACCTGAACGTTTCTGGGCTTGATCGGTACGCCCTTTACGTCTACGCCTGGCTTGCCCTGGATAGCGGGCGTGAGCGTAGCCAGCACCATATCCTTCTCAACATGGCTTACGGTATCGAGCTGATGGAAGTCGACCGATCCGTCCTCGTTAAGCTTGGGCTTTTTGGTAAGGTCCGTATTAAAATGATACTCTATGACAGCATCGCGTCCCTCTTCGGGCAGCGTAGCTTCCGCAAGCACGTATGTCGTGCAGTACTGTCTCTCTCTGAGGAACTTCCTGATCTCGTCTTCGTTTAAGCCGCTCTTGATCCCCTTTACGGCCAGCGCATGAACAACATCCTCATAGGTCATCTTCGTTCCGCTCTTCTCGGGCGGATAGAATCTTACCATCGCCGCAAGTCCGTCCGGGCTGTCGACCGAAAGGATCTCATCGATATTTCCGAGCTGGAGCGTGGTCAGTCTCAGCTCCACAGGATCCGGTCCCGTGCACTTTTTTAAAGCCTCGTATACAGCCGACTTTTCAAAGTCGAGCTTGAAGCCGTCGAGATAATTTACGATCTCGGTTCCGTCTACAAATGTCCCCGATTCCTCCGGCGGATATATGATCAGATATGTTCCGTCCGTTCTTTTGTCCAGTTTAAAATACCCATTCCTCATAAGTCACCCCTCTGATTTATAAGTTTACCCCAAAAACATAGCCATATTGCCGCCGAGTCTCTGCTTCATCTTGATCAGTGCCTTCGAATGAAGCTGTGAAACACGTGACTCCGAAACTTCCAGAACCCTGCTTATCTCCTTTAACGTAAGCTCCTCATAATAGTAGAGCGTGATAACCTTTTTCTCCTTGTCCGTAAGGGTCTCGAGGACCTCGAGCAGCAGACGCTTAAGCTCGGATTTCTCGACAACCTTCTCGGGCTGCATGTAATCCTTATCCGCTCTGGGCTCGATCTTGGCCTCGCCCTGCTCCATGTATTCGTCGAGAGAAATGATGTTGGAAACCTTGGTCTCGTTCTGGAGCTCGTCAAGCTCGTCAACGGAAATGCCCAGCTCCTCGGCAACCTGTTCGTCGGTCGCGGGCCTGCCGGTGCGCTCCTCTATCCTGCGGTAAGCGCCGTCCAGCTCCTTCTGCTTCTGGCGGACGGTACGGGGGATCCAGTCCATCTTGCGGATCTGGTCGAGTATCGCTCCGCGGATCCTTAACGACGCGTAAGTCTCGAACTTTACACCCTTGCCGTAGTCAAACTTGTCGATAGCGTCGATAAGGCCGAATACCCCATATCCGACCAGATCGTCAAACTCGACATTGTATCCGAGATACATGCTGAGCTTGCCCGCCACGAGCTTAACCAGCGGCGCATATTCTATAATAAGCTGTTCACGCAGTTCCGGAGTTTTGTTTGCGGAATAATCACTCCAGAGCTTTTCCTTATCAACTGCCATAATCAGTTATGCTCCTTCTCACAAAGTTTCCGTTGCTTCTGTCTCTTCGGTTGCCTCTTCGGCAGCCGCTTCCTCCTCGGGATAAGGCACTCCCGGATGTTCGGCCTCCCATTCCTCACGAAGCCGGTTCTCCTCTTCCCTCTTTAACCGTTCTTCCTCGGCAATACGCTCTCTTTCCTTGTCTGCCGCAATAACCTCGTTTTTGACCTCGGTATAGAATCTGTTGACGATCAGCCCGATGATCAGGAAAACGAGCAGTGTTATAAATGTTGCCAGTAACGTCCAAAGCAGCCCGGCCCTTTTCAGTATACAACATATACTGCAGACCGCGCCACCCAGTAAGGTTATTATTATCACCAAAGGTTTGTCTTTCACTGATGACACCAACCTTTAAATTATTTTTAATTCTTTTCCGATCGACTTGATGTAGAGCTCCTGCGTCTCCGGATAAAACTCGATCGTGCGTCCGTAATTGGCTCCGCAGTCCTCTGCCATAAGCTTGATGCCGTAGCCCTGGAGCACCTTGCGTACCGCTTCGGCATTCCTCTGTCCGACACGCAGCATGTCATTGTCCGACTTAACCGCGAACATCTGCGCCCCGCCGGCCATCTTGGCCTTCAGCGCGGATTTCGGAACTCCCTGTTTCTCAAGCATCTTCAGCATATCCCTGATGCCCGTATCCGCGAACTTGGCAGGATTGTCGTTCATCTTGATCGCGGTGCTGTCCGGAAGCATGACATGGACCATTCCGCATATCTTGGTTCGTATATCGTAAAGGACTACTCCGATACAGGACCCCAGTCCCAGTGTGGTTATTGCATCGGGCGCCTTGCATATATTCATGTCGGCCATTCCGACTTTTACCATATTACCCATTCACATACTGTCCATTCCTGTTATTGTTTTTAAAGTCCCAGAGAAGTAAATATCTTCTCAAACGCTTCAAGCGTAGGCACAAGAATGAAATATCCGTCCACGCTCGTCGCTTCGTCGCCGAACTCAGAGCGGATCAGGAGTGCCTTGTCGCTTACCGTACCGAATTGAATGGCGGGAACCGAAAGGATCGCTCCTGCCATGTCAACCGACAGATAGGGCACCGTAGGTGCAATGGAAAGATGCGTCAAAGACGATATCGCGGACAGGTAAGAGCCCGCGATGATGTTGCCGAGCTCCTGGAGCACGGAAAGTCCCATTTCGGAGAACTCCGTGCCCTCAGCCTCGTCAACGTGGAGGATATTCGCGATCATTCTCTGTGCGGATTTGCAGTCCATGACGAACATCATCATACCGTCGATATCCATCTCAAGGCCGAAAAGGATACCTGTAACGATATTTTCCGCTCCTCCGATGCTCTCGGCCAGTTCCTTGAACTCAAGGAACTTGATCACGGGAACTTCCATGTTCACCTTGATCCCGAGCATCGTGGAGATCGCTGTCGTCGCGTTGCCCGCGCCGATATTCGAGATCTCCTTCAGGACGTCAAATTCCATATCTGAAAACTCTTCCAGACGAGTACTCACAACGTTTATCCCCCTTATATAGTTTAGAATATCCTGAAATTACTTAGCCTGATCTTCCTTTTCCGCAAGTACCGCCTGAATGTTCATCAGGGAGATAAGGCCGTCGGCATGCTTTCCTACGCCGAAGATGTAAGAATTACCGGAATCCGATGTATTCTTATGATCGATGCTGTCCTCTTCGAGGTTAACTACTTCCTTAACCTCGTCAACCACGAAACCAACGGAAGCCTGCTGTTCGGGCTTGATGATGAGGATCCTCGTGGCATTCGTAAAGGTGTCGGGGCTCTTGCCGAACTTGATCCTGAGGCTCATAACCGGGATGATCTCACCGCGGATATTGATAACTCCGAGGAAGTAAGGCTGTGCCTTCGGAACTCTCGTGATCCTCTGCATCTTTACGATATTGTCAATGTAATTGATGTCGATGCCGTACTGCTCGTTATCGATAACAACGCCGATGTACTGTACCGCGTCGAGTGTTGAAGTAATATTTGTCTCAGCCATGCGAAATGTCCTCCTTAATTAAACTAATGTAGTAGCATCAAGGATCAGTGCGATCTCACCGTCACCGAGGATTGTAGCACCGCTGATCATCTTGCTGTTGTTGATGTACTTGCCGATCGACTTGATAACGATCTCGAGCTGTCCGATAAGGTCGTCAACGATAAGTCCGGCCTTCTTGTCGCCCTTGGAAATGATGACAACCGTAAGGTTCTCCGCATCCTGCTTGGAATCGGTGACATCGAGGATCTTGTCGAGTCTGATAAGAGGAATAACGGTACCGCGCAGATTGATAACTTCCTTGCCCTCAACATACTTGAT
>JAGCSS010000376.1 GCA_017964055.1 Lachnospiraceae bacterium | reverse complement strand
GAGTTTGAAATAGATAAAGACTACGATATGAAACTTCGAAATAAAATCGGTTCTTTTGTCACGTAAAGGTACCTGGTACTTTTATGGTCACATAAGTGTTAAAGCCGATACAAGTTATTATGACAATCAATCAGCGAGGGATAGGATTTCCCCTTATAAGTGTTATAATATCTTTGTAGCTTACAGTCAGAATCAGGGAAAGGATTATACCTATGAAGAAGACGATCAGATCATTACTTGGAACGGTTCTCGCGCTTGCGATGATCATCAGCGTGTTTTCGCCGTTCGGAGTGCGTACCGCGAGGGCGGACGAAGCCAAAGAAACCGTGCATATCCTCTACCGTACAACCGATGGTGAGCTTAAGGCATTGTGGAAATTTGAGGTTAAAAAGGACGAGGGTACGGATGTCCCGGCCGATCTCATGACGGGCTACGACCCCGAGGGGATCATAGGGACCATCGAAGATCAGCAAGTCCGGCAAGCTGACTGCCCTCAAGACGGGCAAGGGTAAGACAGTCAAGGTGACTGCGACTGCGACCGACGGCACGAAATGTAAGACGACCGTTAAGATCAAGATAAAATAAAACAGAAATGCTTAAAGCTCTCTTCTCACAACATACCGGGAAGAGAGCTTTGTTCTCAGTGACTGTCGTTATGAACAGTAGTACTTCTTCACGACTTCCTCCGCCTTCTTCAAGTGAGTGTTAAAGCCGTTGTCTTTTGCTGCTTCTTCGGGGGTGTCGTAGATCACGCAGCTCCAGTCCCACCAGAAAATGCCTGCAAACCAGGGCTTGTCGGAGAATGTTGAAAGGCAGGATTCATAAAAATTTGCCTGTTCATCCTCATCGTGTGGGAACTCCTTGCGCAGGAAATCCCAGGGCATGGTTGCGCAGCCTCTCGCGCTCCTGCATCCCACTTCCATGAAGATGATGGGCTTTTTCATCTTCTCGGAGATCTTCTCCAGGTTTTCGGCGATCTTCTCCCACTCGGCCTTCATCTGCGTGAGGGAGGCCCCTCCTTCCGCAGCCACTCTGTAATATGCCGAAGTCCCTATATAATCAAGGGCGTCATACCATGCGGCTTCATCCTCGTGACCGTGATTGGTGTTGTAGGTCAGCTTTCCCGTATAGACGTTTCTGACCGCAGCGATCAGGTCCCTCCAGTAGGCCTCTTTCCTTTCGGTTCCGAGCATCTCGCATCCGAGGCAGAGCATTTCGCACCCCGTATACTCCGCGATCTCGGCATAGTGCAGGATGAAGGCCTTATAGTACTCGAACCACTTCTTCCAGTACTTGTCTTCCTCAAAAACCGTCTGATCGGGGAAATCGATGCGTGCGCGCCAAACGCCGTCCTCCGTATCGATCATGGGCTTAAGGCAGACCTTCACATTGTTCTTATGGAAATGTTCGATGGTAGAGATCACCTCGAGATCCGGTACCGACCTTCTGAAATCAAAGAATATCTCTGTGGAGGAGTACGTCTTCTGCTTCACGGAAAAAGCCAGGCAGACCCAGTTGATCCCCGTCTCCATGAGCGCTTCCCGGCTCCTTGCGGCACGCTCGCTTTTATATGTTCCCTTAACGGCTCCGTAGCCGTATGTGTATCCTTTGATCTCCATGTTAATCTTCTGTCCTCTCGCTTGATGACCCACTTAGGGACGGGGGGTGTGGACCACAACCCCCGTCCCCCCCCGGACCATTACTTTTTTCATTCAACTGGGCTTTTTCGTAAGATACAATACATATGTATCATTGAACACGATCCTGTCTCCGGCCTCGAGCACCGCGTCTTTTAAGCCTCTGAAAAACTCACCGCGGACAGGCTCCGGGATCACGATATGATCGCAGTGCGTTCCCGAGAATTTCACATATTCGTCCGCGTTAAACGTACGCTGTCCTTTGAACTCGTACTTCTCCACTGCGCCAAAACCGTACCCGGACGCGGCGGTATAATCGAATTTCCCATGCGTGTACGGGATGTCGGGTTTATAATACTTATCGTAAAGCGCCTGTATCTTTTCATACAGCGGCTCGTTTTGCGACCTGTATTCGGACGCGGTCAGCATCATCGCGAGATGCCCTCCCGGTTTCAGAAGATCAAAGCACCTGCTGAACGCGATCTCCTGCGGGATCCATTGGATCGTGGCAGCCGAATAGATCATATCGAATTTCATGTCCCCAAAATCATGTGTGATAAAATCATCGTTCACTATACTGAAATTGGGAAGCTTTCCGTATTTTTCCTGCATTTTGCGGTACAGATGCTCACCAAGCTCGATAGCATGATAATCGCAGCCTGTCCCGATGACCGGGTCCGACGCCTGTCCCGTTCCGGGGCCTATCTCCAGCACGCTCTTTCCGGGTCCGATCTGCGCCCTGTCATTGAGGAAAGCAAAGAGCTCCGCGCTGTACCTTGGACGGTATTTATCAAACTGCTCAGGGATCGTATCGAAAACTCTGCGGAACTCATCCTGTTCGAGTTCCCGTATGTCATCCTCCGTGATAAGGCGCAGCTGTCTGTTTTCCGCGCGGTAGATATTGCCGACTGCGTCGATCTTTCCGCCCTTGAT
>JAGCSS010000375.1 GCA_017964055.1 Lachnospiraceae bacterium | reverse complement strand
TGTACTTGATGACCATGTGGTAGCTTCGGTATCCCGAAGGCTTGGTGTCCTTGATATAATCAAGCTCCTCGACCACCTTCATGTCGGTCCTCTTGCGGATCAGTTCGACGACCTTGTATATGTCCTCGATGAACTGGCATATGATGCGGATGCCGGCGATATCATCGATCTCTGCCTCAAAATCGTCCAGCGAGATATGCTTTTTCTGGACCTTCTCGAGGATCGAGGATATGGTCTTTACCCTGCCGTCCACCTGCTCTATCGGCGAATAGAGTCCCGCCTTTTTGTAAGAGTTCTGGACATGTTCGAATTTAACCTTGAGCTCATCCACAGCCAGTGCGTAAGGCTCAAGTATTTCTCTCCAAAGTTGTATCTCCATAAGTTCCTTTCGCCCCGCTTCTCCGGCCGGAGCATGCAAAAATGATCATTCTCCCTTGCGGCCGTAAATAAACTCATAAAGAGCCTTTGAATTGGCCTCCAGGTCGATCTTTGTGACTATCATCCCGCGCAGCAGCGCTTCGGAAAAAGTACCGCTCACAGGGATCCGGTAATTCTGTATTCCGGAATCAAATCCGACTTCGGTCAGCATGCCGACATATTTCTCGATGTCCTCTGCTGTCAGATCGGTCGTCACATACTGCAGGCATCTGTTCGCGAGTCCGAGCAGTTCGAAATAATTCTTGCCCGTAAGCGTCGAATAGATCCTGTTGAGCACGTTCCTCTGTCTGCCCGTACGTCCGAAATCGCTGTACTCGCCCGATGCCGTGCCCACGGCCCTGATCCTGCAGTAGCCGAGTGCCTGGTTGCCGTTGAGTCGGTTCGCGCCGACGGTGACATTGCGGTATTCGGGCTTTGAGATATAGTTCGTGGTGTTAAGATACTCCGCCTCCTGCGCGGTAAGCGTCACATCCACGCCTCCCAGAGCATTGATTATATCCTCAAAGCTCTCGAAGTTCACGAGCATGTAATTGTCGATCTCAATGCCGAGATTGACCTTTAAGGTATCGTAGAGCAGCGAAACGCCGCCTATCGTATATGCAACATTGATCCTGTTGTCGATATGTCCGGGGATTGCCACAAGACAGTCCCTCATGATCGAAGTAAGCTTGACCGACTTATCTTTGCGGTTTACCGAAGCTATCATCAGCAGATCGCTGCGTCCGCGCGACGAGCCTCCGCCGATATTCTCCTCTCCGATCAGCAGGATATTGTAAACGTCTTTGAGCACCGCCGCTTCGGGGTCATCCTGCGTATTGTCCTCCGGCGGCTCCGTCGGCGAAATATCGGGTGTGACAACGGTATGATCTCCGTCCACCACCTCGAGGTCCGGTTTGTCCGGCATATCGGGCAGATCGCTCTCATCGGGCACATCCGTCTCATCGACGGGCTGTACCGGCGCGTATGTGATCCTGTCGGCAGCGTATCTGCTGCCCCATTTGACCAGCAGTCCCTTACCGGGGCCCGAAGTCATAACCCATGTAAACATGATAATGAGCACCAGCGCAACGCCGGCAACCATGTATCCCCACCAGGGAATGCGCGCGAAAAAGTTCTTTTTCGAAGTGCCTTCCTCATCGCCCTCGTTCGGTCCGGGCTCTTCGCCGCCCGGCAGAGTCTCTGTGTGACCTGCACCGTCCATCGGCATCATTATCATTGAGTTTTCTATCTCCGAATTAACCTGCTGAAGAATGGAATCCCCGATGGCCTCGACCATCTCCATATCCGCTTCCTCATTCTCCATCTCGGCAATGTCTTCGGCAAAATCGTCTATCTCCTCTTCGGTCTCGAGAGGCTTTGCATTCTCTGCGATCTCGGCGGCCTCAACAGGCTCCGCGGGCAGCGGCAGGTCTTCGGGTGACTCCGTCCCGGGGATTTCCTCTTGGCTCTCTTCCGGGATATCTGCTTGTATCTCTTCCCGGATATCTCCCCGGATCTCTGCCGGGTCTTCTCCCCGGATCTCCCCGTCGGTCTCCTTAATACCCCACGCCTCGGGAACAGCTTCTTCAGGCTCACGGTCCGGGGCCGAGCTCTCGCCGATATCGTAGATCTTTATGTCGTTTTCTTCTTCCTCCGGTATCCTGTCGGGTTTTATCTCGATCAGTTCATCGGGGTTATTGTTCTGCTCCATTGTTTCCCTCCGTATCGGCGGCAGATCAGGGCTCCTCGGGATCGAGGAAAATGAACCTGTGGAGCGCCTTGATATTATCCTTAAGCTGCTCCTCGTTCATAACGAGCGTCCAGGTAACATACTTTGATCCGTTAAAAATACCCTCTTCTCCGCTGTCCGAGAAGGTCTCTCCGTAAGGAACCCTGAATGACTTCGTGGTATATATACCGTTGTTCACGATCATCGCCAGCGCGTCCTGTATCTGCTTCTCGGTCAGGTTCGTATTGACATATCCGATGAGATCCTTTGTCAGCGAGAACAGATCTGTAAGCTTTGTAGACTTGTACTTGCTGACGATCGCGCTGATAACGCGGCGCTGTCTGACGGTTCTTCCGTAATCGTTGTTCGATCCGCCGAGTGTCTCTTCCTTACGCACGCGCACATATCCCATAACCTGATTGCCGTTCAGATGGTTCCATCCGGGCACTACATTCCTGTATTCGGGATTGCTGATGTAGTTTGTCGTATTGAGGTATTTCGCTTCCTTTTCGCCGAGCTCGATGTCGAGTCCGCCGAGTCTGTCGACGATCTTCTCAAAGCTGCTGAAATTAACGCTCGCATAGCCCGATATCTTGATATCATAGGTCTGCTCGATGGTCTTGGCCAGAAGCGCCGCACCGCGGGCTCTCGCCTCCGCGCCCGTCTCGGCACCGTGAGCGCCCTTTGCGTAAGCGGAATTGAGCTTATTCTTATCCCATCCGGGAATATTCACATAGGTATCACGCAGCAGCGAGGTCATCTTGATCGTATTGTCTTTGGTATTGATCGATACGAGCATGATCGCGTCGGTATTGGCCGCGCCGTTGATCTGCTCCAGACCGAAGATCAGGTATGTGGTAACGTAATCCTCGCTCCTGGGATCGATGAAGGTATCCACGACCTCATTTCCTTCGCTGTCTATGATCTTGATCCCACCTTCATCATCGACACGGATGGTTCCGTTCGGAAGCTCATCGGTAGGTATCGCCAGATCGCCTATGATCTCATCGATGGCGGGATCGTTGAGACCCGCGTTCTGTTTTACGAATCTGGCGACAAAACCCATGCAGAAGCTTCGTCCCGAGTTGGTTCCGAGTGCCCAGACCGCAAAAAGTATCACGAGTCCGAGGAAGATCAGTCCTATCTTGGCAGCCAGGGGCAAACCCTTTTTCTTACTGCCGTCATCATTTCCTCCGCCGTTCACGCCGTCTCCTTCCGGATCTTCGGATCCGTCCGCATAGCCGTCATCGGTCTCGTAAAAATCCGCCTCCGTATACTCGTCACTGTCATCTTCGGGATAGGATCCGTCTTCGGTATAATCTTCATCATCGGAGAACTCACCGTCACCGTCGAAATCTTCGCCTTCGGGCTCGTTTTCAAAAGATGCGTCGCCCGCATCCTCCAGAAAACCGTCCGAAGTCTCAAAATCATCAAACTCACTTTTTCTCATAATGTCCTTAATCCGTCCTTAATTCTTAAAGCTGTGTATGGGAGCCGGAATCCTGCCCTCACGCGCAATGAAGCTCTCACAGGAGAAGCTGTTTACGGGCATGATCGGAGCCTCTCCGAACAGTCCGCCGAAGTTCAGTGTATCGCCGACCTTCATCCCGATCGCCGGGATAAGGCGTACAGCCGTAGTTTTCTGATTGACCATGCCGATGGCCATCTCATCCGCGATAATGCCCGAGATCGTCGCTGCCGACGTGTCTCCGGGGATCGCGATCATATCAAGTCCAACGGAACATACGCAGGTCATGGCTTCGAGCTTTTCGAGCGTCAGCGCACCGGCGTTGACAGCCTCGATCATGCCGCGGTCCTCGCTGACGGGTATGAACGCGCCCGAGAGTCCGCCTACATAAGAGCTCGCCATAACGCCGCCCTTTTTAACCTGATCGTTGAGTAAGGCAAGCGCCGCAGTGGGTCCGGGCGCGCCGGGATGCTCCAGTCCGATCTCTTTTAAGATATCAGCCACACTGTCGCCGATCGCGGGTGTCGGCGCAAGCGACAGGTCCACGATGCCGAAGGGCACATTAAGCTCACGTGCCGCTTCCCTCGCAACGAGCTGGCCCACACGCGTGATCTTGAACGCGGTCTTTTTAATGGTCTC
>JAGCSS010000374.1 GCA_017964055.1 Lachnospiraceae bacterium | reverse complement strand
TGATTGTAAAATAAAAAGGCGATCATTTCAATGTGATAATCGCCTTTTTTGGTGCATTTTCATTCTATTTCGAAGCTCATCCGACGTACTTCTTCAACGTCGCTCTTACAGCTCCTACGCCCGAATTGAGCTCATTGAAATACCCTGTGATGATGGGCGCCAGGCCTGCCGCAGCCAGATCCGTGCCGAAGATGACCTCGTTCGAAAGGAGCTTGGTGAGCTTGTCCTCGGTAACATCGCTGTCGCCGAAGCATACATCGCCGATCATGCCGCGCGCGGTCTGCAGCATCGGGTCGGCAGAAGGAGTAAAGGAATCTCCGCTGTCATCCACTGCCATCAGATATCTGAGCCATCCCGCGATAACGAGAGGCATGTAAACCAGTGTATCAGCGTCGCCCTTCGCGATATGCGCCTTGAAGTTCTCGCCGTAGCGGATGGGCAGCTTCTGAGAAGTATCCGTCGCGATCCTCTGAGGTGTATCGGGCATGAACGGATTAGGGAAGCGCTCGTTCAGGCACTCGTCGAGGAACTGCTTGGGATCGATGATGCCCGGGTTGACAACGACGGGCATGCCTTCGGTCATCGCCATCTTCGTGATGAGGCCCGAGAGCTGGGGATCCTTCATTTCCGCTGAGATCGAGGTAAAGCCCAGCAGGCAGCCGTAGATCGCGAGAGCGGTGTGCAGCGGGTTCAGGCAGGTGCAGACCTTCATGCGCTCGCATGCGTTGACCGTGTCGCGGTCGGTGAAAATGATGCCTCTGGCCTTGTCGAGGGCCGGTCTGCCGTTCGGGAAATCGTCCTCAACGATCAGATACTGCGGTCTCTCCGCATTGACAAAAGGCGCGATGTATGTGCCGTTCGGCGTAACGAAAGGCTTAATGTCATCGATGCCGTCTTCGATCAGCATAGCCTCGACCTTTGCGTCGGGACGGGGCGTGATCTTGTCGATCATGCTCCAGGGATAGCTGACCTTATTGTGCAGGTAAGCCAGCTCCTCGCTGCCGATCAGTCCACCTGCCAGCCAGCCGCCGGAGATCTCCTTAACCGCATTTTCTATTTTCTCGCCGTTATGCGAGCAGTTGTCCATCGAAACGAGAGCAATGGGCTTTCCGCAGGTCTTTGCGCGCTCGAGGCAGAGTGCCGCGATTACGCTCATCAGATGATGCGCGCCGACGCAGTGCTCATCGCCTGCCGCCAGCTCGGTCATATGCTCGAGGATCTTATCGGGTCCCGCCGCCATATCGGCCGCAACGGTCTTTGAAAGCTCGCCCGCGGCATTGCGCAGAGCATAGCCCTTTTCCGTGATCGTGAAGGAAACCATCTGCAGCGAAGGATTCTTAAATATCTCGCGGATCCTCGCAAAATCAAACTCGGTCGTGAGCGACTCACCGACCGATCCGACTACCTCCTTGTCAGTGGAGCCGTCGCCGTTTAAGGTAACCGCCACGCAGAGATTGTCGTGAGGTCTGAAGCACTCGGTTATGATCTCGGTTCCGTGGCTCTCCACCGCGGTAATGCCCGATTTCATGACATTTTTGTCAAGCAGCTCCTGAGCAGCGCTGCACAGGAATGCCCTGAAGATATTGCCGGATCCGAAATGGACCCAAACGGGATAGTTCTTCGTGTCCTCGCACATGGCGGGAATATCGTAGTTGGGAAGCTTAAAGCCTGCCCAGTCCGCGCGATTGCTTATCCCCTCTAAAGTCAGTTTCATATATCTTCCTCCATCACTTTTTGTCGTATCTCTCCAGTGTGTCCCAGATTCCGAGCAGATACATGATGCCGAGCGCCCGGTCGTACAGACCATAGCCTGGTCTGCACTTTTCTCCCCAGATGTGACGTCCGTGGTCGGGTCTGATATATCCCTTAAAGCCGCAGTCATGATAAGCCTTCATGATCTCGAGCACTCCGGTATCGCCGTCACAGTCACGGTGTGAAGCCTCGGTGAAATCGCCGTTCGGGAAATGCTTTACGTTGCGGACATGGGCAAATGCGATGCGGTCGCAGTACTTGCGAACGATAGCGGCAACATTGTTTTTCGGATTGGAGCTTAAGGAGCCGCTGCACAGCGTCAGGCAGTTGTAGGGATCGTCAACCATCTTTAAGAAACGGCCGACCGACTCCTCATCCACGAGAAGTCTCGGAAGTCCGAAGATATCCCACGGCGGATCGTCCTGATGAATGGCCATTTTGATGTCTGTCTCCCTGCAGACGGGCATCAGCTGCTCAAGGAAATATTCAAGATTCTCCCGGAGCTTTTCCTTGGTAACGGGCTTATAGGCCTCAAAGAGCTCCTTTAAGTGCTCCATGCGCTCGGGCTCCCAGCCGGGCATCGTGAAGCCTTCGCATTTTTTGAGGATATAATCGGCCATCTCCATGGGATCGTCGATTATCTTGTCCTTTTCGTAATACAGCGCCGTCGAGCCGTCGGGAAGAGGATGGAACAGGTCGGTCCTCGTCCAGTCGAATACGGGCATAAAGTTGTAGCATACTACCTTTACCCCGAACTTGGCCAGATTACGCAGTGTCTGCTTATAATTCTCGATATATTTGTCCCTCGTGGGCAGGCCTATTTTGATGTCGTCATGCACGTTTACCGACTCAACGACATCCATGTTGAAGCCGTGCGCATGCAGTTCATCGGCTACCTTTTGGATCTCATCGACCTCCCAGATCTCTCCGGGCATCTTGCTGTGAAGAGCCCAAACGATCCCTTCCACACCCGGGATCTGACGTATCTGGTCCAGCGTTACGGTATCGTTCCCGTCGCCGTACCAGCGAAATGTCATCTGCAATTGATACACCTCCTTTGAAAACCGGGGCTGCCGCAGCCCCGTACCCCGCTTACATATCTGCCTCTCATGGTAGCACTTTAACGCGGCAGACGCAATTTCATTTTTTTCTCATTTGCAGTATTATTTTATCCTTTTCACGCAAGAATGTGCGATTGACCTGCGCTTTGCAAAGTGCTATTATGCTGACGTTGATCAATCCGCTTATGCGGACGCATTTTAGAAAGGCTTTTGCTTTGAAAAGGATAGCTGCTTTTTTCAAAAAAGAAATGATGCTGACTCTGGCGCTCGCCGCCGCTGTCATCGCAATGTTCATAACGCCGCCGAGCAAAGACCTGCTCTCCGGCATCGACTGGCGCACTTTGGGTACTCTGTTCATGATGCTCACGGTACTCGAGGGCTTCAAACAGGAGAATATCTTCCTGCCGTTCATACGTTTCGCAAACCGGTTCGTGACGATGCCCGGGCTGTCGTTTTTCCTGATCTGCTGCGTTTTTTTCTCATCGATGTTCGTGACTAACGACGTGTCGCTGATCATTTTCGTGCCGCTGACGATCATACTGTTCAGGGCCGGAAATAAAGAAAAATACATACTTCCCGTGATCTCGATGGAAAATATCGCGGCCATCCGCGGGTCTCTGCTCACGCCCTTCGGCAGTCCGCAGAACCTGTTCCTCTACGGACGTTCGGGCGTTTCCGCGCCTGTTTTCATGCTGCATATGTCACCGCTGTGGGTTACTTCGTTCATACTGCTGTTTGTGTTCGTAAAAGTGCTGTACCGCAAGGATCCGAAGATGGCTGTGTATGAGAGTGCCGGTGCCGGTTCAAGCGGAAACGGCGGATCGTCCGCCGCGAATGCCGCACCCGGTTCCGCCGGCTGGGATCCCGCGAGAAAACACCAGCGCATCATCTACCTCTGCCTGTTCGTGCTGATCGTCGCGACTATCGTGAGCCGCACGCCCTACTGGTATGTCAGCGCCCTGATCGTGCTCGCCGCGGTGCTTATCAGTGACCGCAGGATACTGCTCAAGACCGACTACGTGCTGCTCGGGACATTCCT
>JAGCSS010000373.1 GCA_017964055.1 Lachnospiraceae bacterium | reverse complement strand
TTCGAGCTTTTTACCGCCGAAATACAGATCGTAACCGTCCGAAATGCCTACCATCAGGTAGTCCTCGGTCTTGTTGAGTATCTTTAAAGCCTCTCCGAAACGTGATTTGATCAGATCCTTCTGGGGATCGGTGAGCTTCTGCGTCAGTTTGGTATCGATAAAGGGCATGTCCGTACCTCCTTAAAATATGCTCGTATAAAACCTTTTACGTACTGAAATTTTATCACACTACATTTTTCAATGCAACTTTACCGGTATGTATATTCTGAAATACATCGTCGGGCTGTAACGGTCTCCGCTGTAGAGATCGAGAACGTTCCTCTCTATCGCGTCTCCCGTGATCGTAAGCCCTTTCTCACCGATAAGATCCATCATCTTCCGGTATGCCGCATCTGCCTCGAAATGCTCCACGGTCCTGATCCGCATGCTGCCGCAGACATATGTTCCGGCCTTAAGCACAGAGGTATACCGGTTCGGCGCGGGCCACTTCAGTTCCGAGATATAGCCGTATTTTTCATAGGTGTGGAAATTCCCCCGCATAAGGTTTTCGGGCGTAATCGTGGAGATGATGCCGGCTGTGTCCGCCCATTTGCCGGTACCCGCGGTCGCTTTGATTATCTCGTCGATATCGAGCTCATCCTCATCCCCGAACGGTTTGCACATCAGGTACATGTCGGGCAGCTCTTCGATCGTGACCTCATCCGTGGCACAAGTTTTTGAGATATTGTCCTCAAATATCCGCATCTTGGTCTTGAGGCGCTTTAAGTCCGCTATCCGCTCATCGATCTCGGCGCTGTATCTGGAAAGCTCCGCGAGCATGCCGTCCGCGCCTTCCTCGTTCAGTATCTCCTTCAGCCTTTTAATGGGCGTGCCGATGGAGCGCATGAATGAGATCATCGAAATGATCTCGAACTGCGCCTTCGAGTAGTATCTGTAGTCGTTGTCGCCCGTCTTCCAGGGACTGATGAGCTCTATCTCATCATAATATCTGAGGGTGGAGGCCGGTATGTTGAATATCTTCGAAACCTCTCCCACTGTATAGAATTCTTTCATGTTTTTTAGTATATCACTTTTCCGCTTGACATTAAAGTAACTTTAAGGTGTAGATTTAGATTCGGGGAAGAAATAATCCCGGCGCAGCTGCTGCGTTCCGGGAAATATCGGAGGTTTACATGGAGAAGCTCACATCGAAACTTAAAAGCATGTTCCGTCTGAGCGGCACGCGCCTTACTTTTAAGCAAAAGCTCACTCTCGCGCTGCCCGGACCCGCGTCCGTCATCGGACCGATCATCATCCACAACACGCTCATGAAGTTCTATACGGACATCATCGGCCTGGACGCGAAATTCTACGGATGGATCTATCTTATCTACAATATCTGGAACGCGATCAACGACCCTCTGCTGGGTTCGTATATCGACCGCAAGCCCTACAGCAAAAAGCGCGGCAAATACGTCTATCTGATGAAGGTGACCGCGCCCACGATGCTCGTCTCGATCTTCCTGATGCTGCTTTCGTCGCCGTCATGGAAGGACTGGGTGATATTCGGGGTATTGCTGGCCGAGCTCTTTATCTTCGATACCGCATATACCGTCTACTCGGTAGCGTATAATTCCTATTTCCTGCTCGCCGCCCCCGACAAGGAGGAGCGTGTGGACGTCGAGATAATCCGCACCTACATCGGCAATTTCCTCGGTGCCGCGACCACGATCATCCCTACCCTGCTGCTGGTCGGCAACGGAAAACGAGAGCTGGTCATCCCGATCTTCTCGCTGGTCATCCTGATCAATGCCGCCATGTATTTCGTGGCCCTGCGCACACTAAAGGAAAACGCGGCGCTGTATGAGACCGCGACACCGCCCGAGCACAGGAACTTAAAGGACCTCTGGCGCGATGTGCGCAAGATCGTCTTTTCCAAACCATTCATCACATACCTGCTGTTCTACATCATAGCGCGCGGAGCCGTAGGCTTCTATTTCACTCCGTTCCTGTACTTCATGGACAGCGTTGTCCGCTCCTCCGGAACAGTCGCTACGATCGCGGATATGGTTCCCGGCGTGATCATGCTGCTCCTGCTGCCCTGGGCCGGCCGTCAGATCAGGAAATACGGCGCGAAGCGCATCTCTCTGCTTGCGCTGATCCCCGCAGTCATCGGATTTGCGAGCCTGCTTTTCATAAAGCAAGGCTGGCAGGCCGTATTCAGCTACATCCTGATAGTATTCGCGCTCAATGTCATACAGACCGCAGGCGTCGTTTTAAACGGCGAATTGATAGACTATGACGAGATGCGCACCGGCACCCGCAAAACAGGCCTGTACGGCGGTCTGTTCGCGCTGCTCACGACCTCGCTCACCAGCTTCCAGACCACGATATTCTCGGGCATCTTAAGCCGCTACGGTTACGACGGCACCCTCGAGGTCCAGACCGAATCCGCAGTCCGCGGCATCCGCATCGGCGCGGGTCTCGTACCCATCATCATGTGCGTTGTCGGCATGATCCCGATGCTGTTCTTCCCGATCGGACGTGAGCTCGAGGAAGAGATCTCAGAGTTTAACGTGGCGGCCAGGGAAGGCGGCTCCGGCAAGAGCGCGGACGCGTGATCACATGATATAAGGAGATACGGACATGAACACAAAAAAGATAAGGACCGCGGGCGCAGGATTTATCACGGATAAGGGTCTCCCTTTCATCGCGCGCGGCATAAATATGGTATGCAAGGATAAGTTCCTCGATTATATAGGCGAATACACATCCGAAGATTTCCGCTTTCTTAAGGAAAAAGGCTTTAACCTGATCCGTCTCGGCATATTCTGGGATGGCACCGAACCCGAACCGGGCATATACGATGATGAATACCTCGCGCGCGTCGAAAGGATAGTGAACATGGCGGCCGCTGAGGATATCCCGGTTTTCCTCGACATGCATCAGGACCTGTACGGAGTGATATTCGAAGACGGCGCTCCGGCCTGGGCCACTCTTACCGATGACTGCGAGCATATCCGCACGGAGCTCTGGAGCGAGTCGTATCTTATCAGCCCCGCGGTGCAGCACGCTTTCGACAATTTCTGGCAGGATGCTCCCGCACCCGACGGTGTGGGCATACGCACCCACTATGTCAATCTCTGGAAGCATATCGCGGAGTATTTCAGAGACAATCCCTTCGTGATCGGCTACGATATCATGAACGAGCCCTTCCCGGGAACTCCCGGAGCACAGGTTGCAGAGATACTC
>JAGCSS010000372.1 GCA_017964055.1 Lachnospiraceae bacterium | reverse complement strand
CGTTGCGGCTCCCGCGTTCAAGTGCGCAAAGCCTAAGGTGCTCATTCCCGCATTCCCCGGGACCAACTGCGAATTCGACAGCGCGAAGGCGGCTGCGGACGCAGGCTGCTATCCCGAGATCATCGTTATCAGGAACCTTACCGGTGACGCCATTTCGGTCAGCATAGACGAGTTTGCGAAGAAGCTTAAAGACGCGCAGATGATATTCATTCCAGGAGGCTTTTCGGGCGGAGACGAGCCGGACGGCAGCGGAAAATTCATCACCGCATTCTTCAGGAATGAGGCGATCAAAGAGGGCGTTACCGACCTGCTCGAGAGACGTGACGGACTCATGTGCGGTATCTGCAACGGCTTCCAGGCACTGATCAAGCTCGGTCTCGTGCCTTACGGCAAGATCATCGATGTGGATGAGAATTGCCCGACACTGAGCTTCAACACGATCGCGCGCCATCAGTCGAGGATCGTTCGCACGAGGATCGCATCGAACAAGTCACCCTGGCTTGCTCTTACCGAGCCCGGCGCGATCTACAATGTCCCGATCTCACACGGAGAGGGCAGATTCCTCGCCGATGAAGCGCTGATAAAACAGCTGGCGGATAACGGACAGATCGCGACCCAGTATGTCGATCTCGACGGAAAGGCCACCGCGGACGTTCATTTCAACCCGAACGACTCGATGTACGCGATCGAGGGCATCACATCACCCGACGGCAGGGTGTTCGGAAAGATGGGGCATTCCGAGCGTATCGGAAAGGGCCTCTACCGCAACGTTCCGGGCGATTACGACATCAGGATGTTTGAAGCCGCTGTAAAATACTACAGATAAAAGTGAAAAAAGGAAAGTAAAGCTATAAAAAAGCAACAAAATGAGTTTCTGCGGGAATTCTTTTGTTGCTTTTTGTTTGCCCTGTTAGTATAATGCTAGTTGGTGAATTTTGG
Source organism: Lachnospiraceae bacterium (assembly GCA_017964055.1). Lineage (GTDB taxonomy): Bacteria > Bacillota > Clostridia > Lachnospirales > Lachnospiraceae > RUG11977. The sequence goes on along the minus strand of JAGCSS010000372.1, from coordinate 4,298 downwards.
TTTACGCGGAATTCACGTATTTTTGCGTAAACAAATATATAAAACGGAGGTAGACAATGAGTAATTCCAGCAAACTGTCAGCGAGAGACAGATTATGTACTCTGCTCGACGACAACAGTTTTGTAGAGATCGGCAAGCTCGTTACAAAGAGAAACACCGATTTTAATCTACAGACAAAGGAAGCTCCCTCAGACGGCGTTATCACAGGCTACGGCACGATCAATGACTGCCCTGTATACGTTTTTGCCCAGGACGCTTCGGTAATGAACGGCACGATCGGTGAGATGCATGCAAAGAAGATCGTAAATATCTATGACCTTGCACTTAAGGTAGGTGCTCCCGTCATCGGACTTTATGACTGCGCAGGCTTAAGACTTGAGGAGGCAACCGATGCCCTCGAGGGTCTCGGCGCGATCATGGCTAAGCAGGCTGAGGCAGCAGGCATCATCCCTCAGATCGCGGTTATACTCGGAACCTGCGGCGGCGGACTTTCCGTTTCTGCCTCCATGTGCGATTTCGTATTCGCATCCGAGGACGGCAAGCTCTTCATCAACACACCCAACGCTGTAAAGAACAACAACGTTGACAAGTGCGATACCGCTTCCGCCGAGTTCAAGGCACAGAACGGCGCTATCGACGTTACCTGCAAGACCGAGGAGGAAGTTCTCAATTCCGTACGTCAGCTCGTTTCACTGATCCCCGGCAACCTTGACGAGGCTGCTCCCGAGGCTGACACGACCGACGATCTTAACCGTGAGACTCCCGAGCTCGCCGCTGTTATCGACGACGGTGCAAAGGCTCTTTCGGTTCTTTCCGACGACAATTTCTTCTTCGAGATCAAGAAGGGCTATGCAAAAGAGATGGTCATCGGTTTCATCAAGCTTGACGGCGTGACCGTAGGCGCGATCGCAAACCGCGCGGCTGTTCTCGATGACAACGGCAAGGCTGTTGAGACTTTCGGAAACGCGCTTACCGTTGAGGGTGTGAGAAAGGCACTGAATTTTGTTTATTTCTGTGATTCCTTCGATATCCCCGTACTTACACTTACCAATGTATCCGGCTTCGGTTCATGCATCTGCCAGGAGAGAAGACTTGCGCTTCCTCTCGCAAAGCTCGCCGCAGCATTTGCCAATGCAGACATCGCAAAGGTTAACCTGATCACGGGCAAGGCTATCGGATCCGCTTACACTATCATGAATTCAAAGGCACTCGGCGCAGATATGGTATTCGCTCTTGATACCGCGAAGATCGGTCCCATGGAGGCTGAGCTCGAGGCACAGATCACCGGCACCGACGCTAAGGCTGTTGCAGATGCGCAGGGCGCTGAGATGGCTGCAAAGCGCGGCTATGTAGATTCGATCATCGACGCCGCTTCGGCACGCAAGAACCTTGTTTACGCATTCGAGATGCTCTATTGATGAGAGGACGGAAATATTATGATATTGACTAATTTGGCTTATCTAACCGCTGGCGAAAGCCTCGGTGAAACAATGGCCAGAGCCGGACTTAATACCGTAATGGGAATCGGCATAGTTTTCTTAGCCTTAGCCTTTATTTCCATCGTTATCGCCATCCAGGGAAGGATATTCCAGGCGATCAACAAGAAGAAATCGGCGCCCAAGACGGTTGAGGCACCCAAGCCCGAAGTTGTTGAGGAACCGGTCGAAGACCTTTCAAACGACGAAGAGCTTGTTGCTGTGATCACGGCAGCCATTTACGCATTTGAAGCAGAAGCAGGCGAGTCTTACGTACCTGCTGACGGTCTGGTGGTACGAAGCATCAGACGCAGAAGATAAATTATCGGAGGAAATCAAAATGAAAAATTATACGATCACTGTTAACGGCAATGTTTATGAAGTATCTGTAGAAGAGAGCGGCGCAGCATCGGCACCCGTTGCCGCAGCGGCTCCCAAGGCAGCACCCGCACCCAAGGCAGCACCCGCACCCAAGGCAGTTGCAGGCGGAAAGGGCGCGATCAAGGTTGCGGCTCCCATGCCCGGCAAGATCCTCGGCATCAAGGCTAAGGTCGGCGATGCAGTTAAGAAGGGACAGGCTATCATCATTCTCGAGGCCATGAAGATGGAGAACGAGATCGTTGCTACTGAGGACGGCACCATCGCCAGCATCGACACCTCTGTAGGTGCAGCAGTTGAAGCCGGCGACATCCTTGCAACTCTTAACTGATAAGACCTTACCTTTCTTCATGAGCCTACTACGCTAGTGGCGTATATGGCGAGGAATCAGATGCGGTAAAACCGCATCTAAATAGGAGGAATAATATTCTATGGATTATGTATTGACAACGCTCAGCAATCTGGCCAAACAGACTGCGTTCGCCACATTGTCATGGGGAAATGTCCTTATGATCCTTGTAGCGTTCGTGTTCCTGTATCTGGCGATTGCCAAGGGCTTTGAACCCCTCCTGCTCGTTCCTATCTCCTTCGGTATGCTTCTGGTTAACATGTATCCGGATATCATGCACGAACTCGGAGAAGGCGGACACGGCGGCGGACTTTTAAGATATTTCTTTACACTCGATGAGTGGGGCATCATGCCTTCACTTATTTTCCTGGGAGTAGGCGCGTCGACTGACTTCGGTCCCCTGATCGCCAACCCTATCAGCTTCCTGATGGGCGCTGCGGCACAGCTCGGTATCTTCCTTGCATACCTCGGAGCTATCCTTCTCGGCTTCAACGATAAGGCAGCTGCGGCCATCTCCATCATCGGCGGAGCGGACGGCCCCACATCCATCTTCCTTGCAGGAAAGCTCGGACAGACGGAACTCATGGGCCCCATCGCGGTTGCGGCATATTCATATATGTCACTCGTTCCGATCATCCAGCCTCCGATCATGAAGCTGTTCACTACCGACAAAGAGCGCAAGATCAAGATGCAGCAGCTCCGTCCCGTAACCAAGCTCGAGAAGATCCTCTTCCCGATCATCATCACGGTAGTTGTAGTGCTCATCCTTCCTTCGACAGCTCCCCTTGTAGGTATGCTGATGCTCGGTAACCTTTTCCGTGAGTGCGGCGTTACACGTCAGCTCGCCGAGACCGCTACCAACGCTCTCATGTATATCGTAGTTATCCTGCTCGGTACTTCAGTAGGTGCTTCCACATCCGCAGAGGCGTTCCTTAACTGGACCACGATCAAGATCGTTGCACTCGGACTTATTGCATTCGCATTCGGTACATTCGGTGGCGTTATGCTCGGAAAGCTCCTCTCAAAGATCACGGGCGGCAAGATCAACCCTCTGATCGGTTCCGCGGGCGTTTCCGCCGTGCCTATGGCAGCCCGTGTTTCGCAGAAGGTCGGTGCTGAGTACGATCCCACGAACTTCCTGCTCATGCATGCTATGGGACCCAACGTAGCCGGCGTTATCGGTACCGCAGTTGCGGCCGGCGTATTCATGGCGATATTCGGAGTATAAACAGTCGCAGCTCGTGTCGGATGCATTGCATGCATCGCGCAAGCTTGCTTGCAGCGATGTAGGCAGGCAGACGGACACGAAGTGATGACAACCGGAGCGAATGAAGCAGACAGAAGCACCGAAGGTACGACGTACGTGCGGAGCACGGACGGTCTGCGAATTCGGGGACGGGTGTCAGAGCTGCGACGGAAATATATATAGATTAATTATTTGGAGGATATAATAATGGCTGAGATTACTAAAAAGCCCGTTGGCATTACAGAGACCATCCTTCGTGATGCTCATCAGTCTCTGATCGCTACGAGAATGCCTACCGAGCTTATGCTTCCCATCATTGACAAGATGGATAAGGTCGGATATCACTCGGTAGAGTGCTGGGGCGGCGCTACTTTCGATGCTTGCCTTCGTTTCCTTAAGGAAGATCCCTGGGATCGTTTAAGAAAGCTCAAGGCCGGCTTCAAGAACACAAAGCTTCAGATGCTCTTCCGCGGACAGAACATCTTAGGATACAATCACTACGCTGACGATGTTGTTGAGTATTTCGCTCAGAAGTCGGTTGCAAACGGTATCGATATCGTTCGTATCTTCGACTGCCTGAACGACCTGCGCAACCTTGAGACAGCGGTAAAGGCAACCAAGAAGGAAGGCGGACATGCTCAGATCGCTCTTTCCTACACACTCGGCGATGCCTACACACTTGAGTACTGGGAGAAGACCGCGCGTCAGATCGAAGAGCTCGGCGCAGATTCCATCTGCATCAAGGATATGGCAGGTCTGCTCGTTCCTTACGAGGCTACCAAGCTCGTTACCGCCCTTAAGGCAGGTTCAAAGCTTCCTATCCAGCTTCATACACATTACACCTCGGGTG
>JAGCSS010000371.1 GCA_017964055.1 Lachnospiraceae bacterium | reverse complement strand
GGATAAACCTGGTCAAGATTGTAGTCACGGTACTTATCGGGATTGGCGCCCGTCAGGACGAGGATCTTGCGGTACATCTGATTGAGACGGAAAACATTGTCGCTTAAGGTGTTCAGGATGTCTCCGAGCTCGCCCAGATTGGCCTCGAGCCTGATCTTATGATCGCCGGCCGTCAGATAGAATTTATAGGGAGTACCGTTCGCGTCCGCGAGCGTCAGGGTCTCCCACTCATTGCTGTACTTGAACTCAACGGTCTCGACCTCCTTGAACGGGATCTCGCCGTCGATATAGAGGCTTCTGCCGGAAACGGCGCCGCGCTCATAGTACTGTCTGCCCTTTATCGTGATATTGTACCAGCCGTCGGCGGGAGCGTTGAAATCCCACTCGATCCACTGTCCGGGAACCTTCCAGGGATCTCCGCCGATGTAGTTGAGGATCGTTGCTGTAATGCTGTAGGGATCTGTGTTTGCCGCAGCTTTATCGTATTTTGCGTAAAGAGAAGCGTCCGAACGCGCCGCAGCATCCTCGCCGTTGATCTTGATCACGGCATTGGCCGCCTCGGCGGAAGTACGCTCCGAAGCATGCTCCGCGGCGTACTGCTCATAACCGGTGCCCTCGGTGATAACACAGAAATCGATATTTGAGAGAATGACGGGTTCGTTCACTGCCTTAAAAGTAATGGTGTTCTCTCCCGCCTCGAGATAGAACTTATAGGGATGCACGATATATCCCATATAGTCCTTAAGATACTGGCCCTGCCACTCGAAACGCTCTGTCTGCGAGGGCCTGATCTGGTTGCCCCTGTTGTCGGTGCGTACCGCTCCGTTGTTGGTCCAGATCCTCGAGAAGCTCAGATCGTCTGCGCCGTGGAAGGGGATCTCGCCGTTGATGTAAACAGCGCGCTCAACCTCCACACCGCGCGAAGGAACGGTGTAGTACTTAACGAAGATATTGTACATGCCGGTCTCGGGAATATTGACCTTCCACGAAACCTCCGAAGAATCGCCTGTATAGAGCACGTTGGTCAGACCACCGCACTCGTCCATAATGTACGCGTCCTCAGCCTCCGCGAAATCAGCCGCATTGATCGAGAATGCGGTCTGCGCGATGGGCGCGTTCTCGTACTTCTCCAGATATTTCACGTAGGAATCGTCCCTGCCGAGTCCCTGAACATCGGCAGTCAGATCGTATCCCGCGTATTTTTTGGAATAGTTCTTTTCGGCAGTCAGGTTCTTTATCACAACGACAAGAACTATCACTGCGACGGCTGCCGCTAAAATTATCAGACCTTTTGCTTTTTTCACGGTACATCCTCCTCATCGGATAAGGCGAAGCCTCATCATTGATCCGCAAATCTGCCCGCAGGCATCGTATACAAAATCTGAACCTTTACATTGTCCAGGAAAATATCATCTTTGTTCCCGGCCGACTCCCAGTAGATCTTAAAGGAACCGGGATCCATGTCCGAATACATGGTCATGTAGCCTTCGACATGCTGCCACTCTCCCGCCTTGAGGCCGGTCGCGACTACCCTTAAGTTCTCGCCGTCGGGATAATTCGTGCTGCCGTCCTTGTCGAACGAAGAGGTACATGAGAGGATCTCCGTATCCTTCTCCATCATGCAGTCATAGCTCACACGGAGCATATATCCGTAATGCTCGAAATATCCGCCGGAGAGGATCACGCCGTTCCAGTCCGCTGCGCGTCCGCTGACCTTCAGGCATCCGTTCCCGTCCTTACCGCCGCCCGGGATATGGGAAAGCACGCTGCTTCCGAAACTCGAGAGGCCGTTGATGTCGGTATTCGCCTCGAACGAGGTGTCGATAACCGTGACGTCCTCTGTCGGAACCGCGGACACGGGGAACTCCGTGATCACTTCATTGTCGTATTTTATGATGCCGGGCGCGGCAACGGGTATCTCGGTGTCTCCGTAGTATCCGGTGATGTCGATCGTCGTCACGCTCTTGGCCGGGATGCTTAACGTATTGCCCTTGCCGAGCGGTCCGAGGTTTGCGTAAAGCCCGTCGGCCGACTCGCACTCATCGCCGAACACCGACTGATAAACAGTACTGTCGGTGATCGTGTAATCCTTGCCCTTGACGCGGTAGCTGATCTCCTCGTCGCCGCGGTTTACGATAACGATCGCGAGCTTGTTCCCATCCTTATTGGCATAGGCCGACGCGCGCAGATCCTTGTAGCCGCTCACCGCGTCGATCCTGACATATCCGGGCCTGATGAACTCGGAGAAATGTCTGAGTGCCCAGTAATTTGCGCTGGTCCTCCACTCCCTGGCGTTGTTGACCTCGATCAGGTCAGCAGACTCAAAGTTATCGGGCGTGGAATCGGCCCATACGCCGCTCCAGTAGATATATGCGTTCATCTCGCCCTGCGTGAGAGCCGCGTTGATCAGCTCCGCAGTCTGGATGCCGTGTCCGATGTAGAACTCGGTCTGCCACTTCGGCGTATCGCCGAGCAGTGTGGGCATCATCGAGAAATTGTCAAAATATGATGAAGGGGTAACCTGCATCGTATTCGAGTCGCTCGTACCGCCGACATAAAGGTGATATCCGTAGCCGTACATGCTGTCCGGCTCCTCTTCGAGCGCCTCCTTCATGTAGGACTTCAGCGTGGTGGGCACGCAGCTCATGGTCTCGGGACCGATCAGCAGCGGCGCGTCATCGCCGAACTCAGCCTTAAATGCGCGGTAGACTGCCAGAAATGCCTTGGAATAGGACGCCTGGGTATCGGTCTCCCTGGCCGCGAACAGGCAGCCTTCGTAATCATCGGGAGCAAAATCAACCTCATTCTGGATGGATACGTAATCGATCTGAATACCGAAGCTGCGGTAATATCTGACCGCCTCTGTCCACCATGCGGCATACTCATCGTAGCAATAATTGCCCGACTCGTCTTTTTTCAGAGTGCCGCTACCGACATCGATACTGTTGTCGGATTTGAGCTTTGCCGGAGGCGACCAGCAGCACAGGAGCACCTGGACCTTTTCTCCGTAGAGTGCCGCCCTCTCTCTGGCCTCCTTATAATAGGATGCCATCGTTACGGCGTTTTCAGCCTTGTCCTCGATGTTGTATTCGTATTCATTTTTAAAACGCAGGATATTGAGTTTAAGATCGTTGAAGAGAGCATCGAAACCACCGGCGGAGTCCTCGGCGCGGAGCAGTCTCTCCGCATACCAGGTGAACGCGGCTCCGAAGCCGTCTATGGTCTGATACTTTTTGGCGAAGTCAAAATCAAGAGTCTTGCCCTCAAAAGTGTCGGGCTCCTCTGTGGGAGTGGGCGCAGACGTGGGCGCGGCAGGTTCGGCAGTGGGCGCAGCATCGGTCACTCCCGCGGATCCTGTAACATTGTCCGAAGGGTCATTATCCTTCCCGCTCCCGGTACATGCCGTAAGCATCACAGCAATGATCAGTAAGATCGCAATCAGTTTTTTCCTCATAAAACATCTCCGAAAGAATACAAATTTATGTAAAAATCCGTCGTTTTTGCACAAAATATACCTTTTACATAAAAAATGTTAGCAGATAGAGATAGCGCTTTCTAATCACTTTACCAGTAATCGCTCACTAAATTTTGCGATTCTCTTTGTTGAAGAAATGTATGTACGGTTACAGTATACCACATTATGCGCCGGTTCTCACCCCTTACGGGGATTTCCGTGCAGTCCGATTATGATATAATGATTTAAAACCGCTAAACGGAGGTATTTTTGATGAGAAACCGCAAATTCATGCGAAGCTTCGGCGTTCTGCTGCTGGCCTTCATACTCTCCTGCTCGGGCATACTCTATCCCGATACGGGTATACTGCGGACACAGACCGAAGAGGTCCGGGCCGCCGCAGCCAAGATCAACAAGACCAAAAAGACGATATACGTCGGTTCTTCCTACAAGCTCAAGATCAAGAACGCGTCAAAGAAATATACCTGGACCAGCTCCGATCCTTCGGTTGCAAAGGTTAAGACAAAAAAGGGCAAATCCACCAAGATCGTCGGTGTCTCGGCAGGCAAAGCCACGATCACCGCAACGCTCGGCGACAAGACCTTTAAGTGCAAGATAACCGTTAAGAATAAGGCTGCGGCCGCTACACCTACGCCCAAGCCCACTGCGGTTCCGACACCCACTCCGATACCTGTATACGACCTGACCACGGATAACAAAGCGGTCTATACCCTGCCTGTAGGCGGTCAGCTAAAGCTCAAACTGGTCGGCAGGGATGCCTCAAAGTATTATGTGGATGATTCGAAGAAGTCCTACCTCGATGTCACAAAGGACGGTCTGGTGACCGCGCTCAAGGTTTCATCGGATCCGGTAGCGGTCAAGGTTGAGGACAAGTTCTACAATCATTATTTCTGTAAGATCAACATAGTGGAAGGCAGTTCCGTACCCACCCCGAAGCCTACCGCGGCTCCCACACCTACGGCAAAGCCCACGGCCACTCCCACTCCTACGGCAAAGCCCACAGCCACTCCCACACCTACGGCAAAGCCCACCGCTGCGCCCACTCCGGTGCCGGGCAAGGCATATCTCGATCCCGCGTCGGTTGAACTCACCCCCGGGCAGACGTACCAGATCAAACTCGTCGGAACCGATATCATGCACTGCATGCCGAGCGGCTGGGACGACGATTACGCAGATGTAACGACCACAGGCATGATCACCGCCAAGAAGGC
>JAGCSS010000370.1 GCA_017964055.1 Lachnospiraceae bacterium | reverse complement strand
TGATAGATGCCGCCTCAAAATAGGCATGTCCCGCAAAACCTGTCCCTGCGCTGTACTCAACGCCCGGAGCAATGATCCTGGGTTCCTCTTTTATGGTCAGCATGTCGGGGCCGAGCACGGTGAGCATCGCACCGTGACGCGACTTGTCGCCTCTCGGGCAGAATCCTGTGTAGAGGAAGGTCTCGCTGCCCTCCGTCAGTACGCCGGGATCGAACTGCGGCTCATCGCCCTCGCGGGCTCCGAGCAGTGTTCCGTCCGCATAATGCACGTAACCGAGGAACTTATATCTGCCGGCCGGTTCGTCGCATACCGCCACAGAAACATTGCCGACTTTGTCGAGAACATAGAAAAGATAGTATCTGCCGTCGGGTCCGACCGTCACATCGGGCGCATACAGGCACATATGTCCGTCCGCATTGTACGGATCTGAGGTCTTCGGATAGATCACGCCCTCATATCTCCAGTCCGCAAGGTCGTTAACAGGCGCGGACCAGCATACATAATCGCCCAGACAGAAGGTCTCGCCGTCGTACAGATCGTGCGATCCGTAAACATATACCCTGTCTCCGAACACATAGGGCTCTCCGTCGGGAATATACTCCCACGAAGGCAGATAGGGGTTAAACGCAAGCTTCTTTCCAAAGCCAGGGAACTCCTTGCGCGCAACGGACCCTCTCGAGGTAAATTCCATCTCAGTGCGGTCGGCGTCGGTATATGTATTCCATACGGGCAGAGGCTCACCATCCCAGCCGGGTCCGTTGGGATCGCCTGTCTTTATGAAGTTCGCGAAATAATCGCACATCTGTCTCGCCAGTTCAAAATGCCTTCCGCCGTAAGGTCTCCAGCATTTGCCGAGCGACTCGAAGAAGAACCACAGATCGCACGAATGGAAGGTCCCCGCATGATCCGGGCCGGGGATATCCGGCGTGAATCTGTAATAATACATCTTCTGCGGATTCTTGCCTGTCGCGGCCGTCTCAAGAAATGCGGTCTTTACCGATCTCTCAACGATACTGATGCCGTCTGCTTTGAACTCATCGCCGGTATTGCCCGATACAACGGGAACAGGCGCCCTGTCACCCGCGATAAAGCGGTCCATCGCATCGCCTTTGTATACTTTGCCGTCTATGAAAGGGAACATCCTGGGATTCTTCGAAGCATATTCGGCATACTTGTTCCTGATCGTCACGGCATCTATCGCCCTTGCCTCCTCAACAGTCTTCACTCCTAGGAAGCTTAAGAAATCTTCGCCCTTTTTCTCGGCTTTTTCGAGAGTGAGCGGCTTAAACAGGTCGTCTTCCCTGTTAAAGTTCTTGATCATGCCGCTCATGATGAACGCGCCCTTAATATCGCCGTAATTCTCCTCGCAGGTGAGCTGGTTCATAACGCTGCCGCCGCCCGCGGACTGACCCGCGATCGTGATCCTGTCGGGATCACCTCCGAATGCTGCGATATTCCTGCGTACCCATCTGAGTCCCGCCTGCTGGTCGAGCAGACCGAAGTTGCCGGGCCTGTCGGGTGACTCCGCCGTGATCTCGGGATGCGCAAAAAATCCGAAAGCGCCCAGTCTGTAGGCCACGCTTACTACGACAATTCCGCGTCTCGCGAGCTTCTCGCCGTCAAACTCCATCTCCGCGGTGTAGCCCCACTGATAGCCTCCGCCGTAATACCATACCAGTACCGGGAGCTTTTCGTCGGTGCGCTTTGCAGGTGTCCAGACATTCAGATACAGACAGTCCTCGCTGCATTCGATCTCGGGATCGACATGCCATTCGAGGTCATAGATACCGCCGCCTATGCCAGGCTGGTCCTGCATCGAAACCGGACCGAACTCATACGCGGTCCTGACGCCCTCCCAGTTCTCACACGGCTGGGGCACTCTCCACCTGTTTTTTCCCACAGGCGGTGCCGCAAAAGGCACTCCCTTAAATGCCGTGACTCTCGGATCCGAACCCGGAAGTCCGCGAAGTTCACCGTTTTCAACCTTAACTGTACGTAACATACCTTCCTCCTTTTTAGCTGCGGTATTGCCGCAGCTGATTCCTCGCCCTGCACGCGACTGGCGCACAAGACTTCTTTTCTCCGGAGCACCCCCCTACCCCGGGCATACATTCTCACAATATCATCTTAGTCTTGCGCGCGCATCCGCCGCTACCCGCATTTTGCTATCCGCTTATCATTTTCGAAATAGCATAGAAGACGCGGGGACGGTTCTTTTGTCTGCTGTGGTCCGCAGACAAAAGAACCGTCCCCATGTCTTAACATGTCTTATTGATCCAATATCACACTTCGAATATCAGCTCTCCGTAGGTCGGAACGGGCCACAGGCGGTCGTCCACGATCAGTTCGAGGGCATCGATGGGAGCACGCAGCTCCTCCATTGTTTTAACCACCGTCTTGCGGAAATACATCGCTTTCTCGCAGGTATCGGATATGTCCGCAGCGGCCGCGATCTGCTCAACGAGTCTCTTGTAGGCTGCGTTCGCGTCGCTTAAGTGCTGCGAGCACTCCTTTAATATCTCTGCCTCGGTAGCCGAATACTCGGAACCGACGGCCTGATTAACCTCGTTTATAGCCTCGCCGAGACGCCTGATGTAGCGGATCGTCGCGGGAAGGAACTTACGCGAAGCCATCTCCGCCATGGTCCTGGCCTCAATATTGATGGTCTTTGCGTAGATCTCGTAATTGATCTCCGCGCGGGACTCGAGCTCCGTGCGGCTGAGTACCTTATACTTTTCGAATACACGCACGGTGTTGTCGAATTTCAGTGCCTCGATCGCGTCGACAAAGCTCTCCTTGTTCGGAAGTCCGCGCTTTTTGGCCTCTTCGACCCACTCGTTTGCATAGCCGTCGCCCGCAAAGATCACGCGCCTGTGCTCCCTGATCGTTTTGCTGATCAGTGCGCATACATCATTTTCAAAATCGGTCGATCTCTCGAGCTCGTCAGCCATCTCGCCGAGCGCGTCGGCCACGATCGTGTTGAGCACGGTGTTGGGATCCGCGATGGACATCGAAGAGCCTACCATACGCAGCTCGAACTTATTGCCGGTGAAGGCGAAGGTCGAGGTACGGTTGCGGTCGGTAACGTCCTTTTTGATAGCGGGGATCGAGTTAACGCCCATGCTGAGGTTCTCACGCTTTTTGGAGCTTACGGCCCTGCCGTTTGCTGCGAACTGCTCGTAAATGTCCTCAAGCTGTGCCCCGAGAAATATCGAAACGATGGCGGGAGGCGCCTCGGAAGCGCCCAGACGCTGGTCATTGCCGGGACATGAGGCTGCCATGCGGAGCAGCTCGGCATGCTCATCGACCGCTTTGATGACCGCTGCGGTGATCAGCAGGAACTGCAGGTTCTCGTGAGGATTCTTGCCGGGCTTCATGAGGTTTTCGCCCGTATCCGTTACCAGTGACCAGTTGTTGTGCTTACCGGAGCCGTTCACGCCCGCAAAAGGTTTTTCGTGGAGCAGACAGGTCAGGCCGTGTCTGGCCGCTATCTTCTTCATGGTCTCCATAACCAGCTGGTTATGGTCGGTCTCGATATTGACAGTGCTGTAGATCGGTGCAAGCTCATGCTGCGCCGGAGCTGCCTCGTTATGCTCTGTTTTGGCCAATATGCCGAGTTTCCAGAGCTCCACGTCGAGCTCGCTCATGAACGCGGAAATGCGCTCCTTGATGGCTCCGAAATAATGATCGTCCATCTCCTGACCCTTGGGCGGCATAGCGCCGAACAGAGTCCTGCCGCTGTAGATCAGATCGTCCCTCTGCAGATATTTGCTGCGGTCGATCAGGAAATACTCCTGCTCCGCGCCGACGCATACATCCACATGCTGTACGTCCTTTTTGCCGAACAGGTGGAGAATGCGGACAGCCTGCCTGTTTATCGCTTCCATCGAGCGCAGCAGAGGCGTCTTTTTATCCAGGGCCTCGCCCGTATAAGAGCAGAACGCGGTCGGTATGCAGAGAGTCACGCCGGACTCGCTCTTACGCAGGAACGCGGGTGACGTGCAGTCCCATGCTGTATAGCCTCTGGCCTCGAAGGTGGCTCTGAGTCCTCCCGACGGAAAGCTCGAGGCATCGGACTCGCCCTTTATCAGCTCCTTTCCCGAGAACTCCATGATAATGCTGCCGTCCCCAACAGGGCTGATGAACGAATCATGCTTCTCGGCTGTAACACCGGTCATGGGCTGGAACCAGTGCGTGAAATGTGTGGCACCGCGCTCGATCGCCCAGTTTTTCATAGCGGTGGCAACGGCCTCGGCATCCTCGGGACTCAGCTCGTCCCCGGACTCGATCGTACGCTTCAATGCGGCATATACCTCGCCCGAGAGGTACTTTTTCATGGTCGCCTCATTGAAGGTATACTCCCCGAAGTACTCTGTTAACTCTCTCTCCATAAATGTAATCTTTACTTGCTTTCCCTTTCCTTAATCTATATCGCAGACCCCGCTGCAAATGCAGCGGAGTCCCGGATATCATTTCTTTGCAGCCTTCTTTGCGGGCGCTTTCTTTTCTGCCGGCTTTACTGCCTTGGCCGCAGGCTTCTTTGTAGGTGCCTTTACTGCCTTGACCGCAGGCTTCTTTGCGGGAGCCTTAACTGCCTTGGCTGCGGTTTTCTTTGCAGGTGTCTTCTCATCTTTAGCCGCTTCGGGTGTGCAGCTGAAGATAACGCATGACAGAGGCGGCAGCTTCATGATGATCGAATTGTCCTGACCGTCGTGAGGCTCGGGCTTCGAAAGCTTTGCCTTGGAATTGATCCTGCCTCCTCCGCCGTAGGTGGTCGAGTCGCTGTTGAGTATCTCCTTGTACTCACCCGCGAAAGGAACCGCCTGCATAAACTGCTCATAATAAACCGGCGTGAAATTGAATACAAACAGCAGTGTATCCTTAAGATCGCCGTCCGATCTGATAAAGCTGACTATGCTGTGATCCGCGTCCTCGCAGCTCATCCAGCGGAAGCCCTCGGGGCTGCAGTCGAGTTTGGTGAACGCGGGGTAATCCGTGTACATCGCGTTGATCTTCGCCGAGAACTTCTGCATCTTAAGATGCAGCTCGTCCTCGAGCTCGCCCCAGTCGAGAGACCTGTTCTCGCTCCACTCTCTCTCCTGTCCGAACTCCTGTCCCATGAACAGCAGCTTCTTTCCGGGGTGACCCATCATAAAGCCGTATGCGGCCCTTAAGTTTGCGAACTTGTCCACGCGGTATCCGGGCATCTTCTCGAGCATCGAGCATTTGCCGTGAACAACCTCATCGTGCGAGAGCACCAGAACGAAATTCTCGCTGTATGCGTACATCATGCTGAACGTGAGCTGTCCGTGCGCGCCCTTTCTGAAGAGAGGATCCTTCTTCATGTCGGACGTGAAATCGTTCATCCAGCCCATGTTCCATTTTAAGTCGAATCCGAGTCCGCCTTCCTCGACGGTCTTCGTGATATTGGCCCACGCGGTAGACTCCTCTGCAATGATCAGAGCGCCTTTTTCCTTTTTGTGGAAAATGGAATTAAGATGCTTTAAGAGCTCGATCGCTTCGAGGTTCTCGTTTCCGCCGTACTTGTTCGCGACCCACTCTCCGGCTTTGCGGCCGTAATCGAGATAGAGCATCTATGCCACGGCGTCCATTCTGATACCGTCGGCGTGATACTTCTCTACCCAGAAAAGAGCGTTGGCAATGAGGAAATTCGTAACCTCGGGACGTCCGAAATTAAAGATCAGGGTGCCCCAGTCGGGATGCTCACCGAGCCTCTTGTCGGGATGCTCGTAGAGGCAGGTTCCGTCAAAGGTCGCAAGAGCGAAAGCATCTCTCGGGAAATGAGCGGGTACCCAGTCAAGGATAACGCCGATCCCCTGCTTATGCATGTAATCCATGAAGAACATGAAGTCCTGAGGCGTACCGTATCGCGAGGTGGGCGCATAATAGCCCGTTACCTGATATCCCCACGAACCGTCGAAGGGATGCTCCATGATAGGCATCAGCTCGATATGGGTATAGCCCTGCTTTTTGACATATTTAGCGAGCATGGGCGCGATCTCGCGGTAATTGTAGTAATCGTTGTCGCCGTCACCCCTGCGCTGCCACGATCCGAGATGAACCTCATATACAGACATGGCCATCGACGCGGTATCGATCTTTTTGCGGGCCTTCAGCCACTCGCTGTCGGTCCAGTCGTAATCAAGACTGCGTACGATCGATGCGGTATTCGGGCGCATCTCGCCGAAGAACTCGTAAGGGTCCGACTTAAGATAAGTCAGGCCGCCGGTGCACTTGATCTCGAATTTATAGAGCTCGTTCTCACCGACTCCGGGCACGAACAGCTCGAAAATGCCTGCCGCTCGCAGCTTTCTCATGGGGTTCCTTCTGCCGTCCCAGAGATTGAAGCCGCCGACTACGCTGACGCGCTGGGCATTGGGCGCCCATACGGCGAAATATGTGCCCTTTACGCCCTTAACGGTCTTAACGTGCGCGCCGAGCTTTTCATATATCTCGTAATGTATGCCGCGGATGAAACGGTCCTCGTCCTCGGGACCGATAAGCGGCGCAAAAGAATAGGGATCGTAAACCTCGGTCGTGGTCCCGTCATCATATGTAATGGCAAGCTTGTAGGACTGAACGGTATCCCCGGGCACGAGCACCGAGAAATTGCCCTGCTCATCCACGCTCTCCATACGGTAATACTTGTTTTTGATCTTTACCGAAACCGATCTCGCGGTTGGCTGAAAGGTATTGTACAGCACACCCTTGTGGGTTACATGTCCGCCGAGCCAGGTGTGCGGATCGTCGTGTTCCGAATAAACGATCGCTTCCATGGCTCCCCAGTTCATAAGCTCATACAAAGCATTTCCTTCCTCGACCATATGTCTTCCTCCTGAAGTAGAAAGTTAAGTTACGCCTCACTCACGGTACCACTCGTCCACACCGGTCTCTTCGGGAGTCCCCTCGGACTCCTGGGTATATTTTTTAAGGACAGGCTCGATGATAAAGGACCTCACCAGTGAGAGAAGTCCCGGTATCAGCGGCACCAGAATGATCATGTAAAGCAGGAACTGATTAAAGATATAAATGAGAACACCCACAACCGCCCAGATGAACAGCAGGATGATCGATCTAACGAGATGCTTAGTCGCGATGAGGATCGCGTTCCTGAACAGACCGCTTAAGCTGACCGTGAAACGGGAAAGCACCGGGAACGCCCATGCGAGCGAGACACCCGCAAAAACACAGCCCGCCACGAATACCGCGAACATAACGTTGCCGAAAGATTTGCCGTCGTTGATCAGGGCATTCGCGTACTGGATATCGATGTACATCAGATACGCAAAAAGGCTGTAGATAAACGACATGATAGAAGCGACCCTGAAATTCAGCTTGAAGGAACGGAAAAACTCCTTTGTGGCGTAGCTCCTGCTCCTGCGCGTAACCTTAACAGTCGCGTAATAGAGTGCGGTGCTGGCCGGTCCGATAAGGAATGCGGAAATAAATATTGCTGCGTAAAATATCGGATCGCTGCCGATAAAGATGGCCGCCACCACCAGTCCCAGGCTAATCAGCGCCCATAAAAAGCCAAGCCAGAATGTGTCGATCGCCTTGTTGATAAATGTGAAGAATCCGTTGTCCGGATTAAATAACCTGCTCATTTCTTAC
>JAGCSS010000369.1 GCA_017964055.1 Lachnospiraceae bacterium | reverse complement strand
TCCAGGGCGACTGATAGTCAGGCAGTTTTCCGTCACCGTCTGCTGACTTTGAAATCGTAAGAGTCTTATTATCGTCGCTCAAAGACCATGTACAGCCACCGGCAGTACCGGAGGTGGGCAGAGGTTCTCCTATGCTCCAGTCATAAACCTTATCCTCTTTATCGCTTGCGGATGTCCAGGTATACGGCTTACTTACATCGCCCCAGACATAGGAAACAGAATGTCCGTTGACCTGGTAATCAGCTTTCAGGGATAATTTTACCGTATAGTCTCCCTTATCCACAGCTGTGTTTACGCTTGAAGGATCTGTCACATATCCGCCGTTGGCAGATAAATCCAGATGTGTTATCGGATTTCCGCTGTAAACATGGTGCTGCTGACTCACAACCGGAGCTTTGCAGATATAAACGATATTATATTCTAAATTATTCAGATTATCACATTCAACGGTCGCCGGTGCGTAGATAGTTCCGGTAAAACTTAATCCGCCCGTACTGTCTCTAAACGGATTTCGTCCAAATTCTACTTCTTCTCCGGAAATCAATATAGTGCCGTCACCAAACACCCCAAATGCATTGGAACCGATTTTTTTGAGCGAAGAAGGCAGTAGATAAGCACTGGGCGAAGCAATAGAAAACTGGATAGTAGGATAATACGTACTGCTTTCTATTTCCTCGACACCCTCTCTGAGTATCGGCTGAACAGGTACATTCAAAAATGCACATGCTCCGATTTTCTTTACATTTCCGGGGACAACCAGTAGTGACAGATTTATAGCACTTGTAAATGCGTAAGGCCTTATTTCCGTAACCGTATCAGGTATGGTATAGGTATAATCCTCTTTTCCCGAGGGATAGTATTCCAGCTTTGTTTTATGTTTGTTAAAAAGCACGCCATCTTCCGTGGAATAGGCTGTGTTATCCGGATCGACTTCTATCGCGGTCAGACTTGGGCAGCTATATCCAGCATCATAGAAAGCATTTCCCCATGTAAGAGCTGACGTGTTCTTACCGATGTTTACACCGGTAAGATTTCCGTTGCCTGCAAATGCGCCTGAACCTATAAAGTCCACACTATCGGGGATAGTGACAGATCTAAGACCGCATAACACAAAAGCAACGCTGGAAATTCTTGTTAAACCGCTCCCGAAGGTAACAGACGACAAACTCCTGCATTCCTGAAATGCCCCGATTCCTATCTCGGTCACGCTGTCCGGTATAGATACCCGGGTAAGCCTGCTGCACTTCCAGAATGCGCTCTGTCCGATAGAGGTGATGCCATCCGGTAACGAGATTTCGGTGATCGAATCACGATAACTGCTCCAGGGAGCAAAATTCCCCCCTTGCATATTAGTATACGTATCCATATTCCCCATACCGGATATTGTGAGTGTCATCGGGGTGATGCCCTCGATATCCTCTCCGTTTACCGTGAGTGCCCAGGTTAAATTTGCACCACATGTGCCTTTTGTCACTTCATCACCAACAGCTGCATGAACCTTCACATTTCCCGCAGGCAGCATGGTGATCACCAGCGCAAGTGCCGTAATGAGCGACAGGACAGTCTTCATCAGTCTACGTTCATTACTCTTTCTCCTGTTACATTGATCAAATTGAAACATTTTACCCTCCTCTTATAACAATTTATGAATTTTATGATGCGGATATCATTGTATCCGGATGCCCCAAAACAGCCTTATCGATACCGCGTCTATAGATTATCATGGGAGAGATATAAAAAAAAGTGTCTAAAAGTTACCTCTTTTTGTGAATATCAAAAAAAGGCCTCCGGATCACTCCGAAGGCCTTTTGCCTAAACAATATTTATTACTTCTCGTAGGTGCACTTAGCGTCAAACTCTACAGTGCCCTTGTAGTTCTTGAGGTAACCGGTTACGGTGATCACATCACCGACTGCGAGCTCCTCACCGCCGATCAGACGGAAGCACTGAACTACGTACTCGCCAACCTGAATGTTAACGGTAACATTGCCGTACTCAGCATTGTATGCTGTAGGGATCTCGGTGATGGTACCGGTCACGGTCTGGAGGCCGTTCATAGCCTCGCCCTCAGCCAGCTCAAAGGCCTTCTTCAGAACGAGAGCAGCCTTTGCGTCCTCGAGGGACTGATCCTTAACGTAGGTGCACTTTGCGTCGAACTCTACGGTGCCCTTGTAGTTCTTGATGTTACCGGTTACGGTGATAACATCGCCCACAACGAGCTCCTCGCCGCCGATCAGACGGAAGCACTGGATCACCTGCTCGCCAACCTGGATATTAACTGTTACATTGCCGTACTCGGGGTTGTAAGCTGTAGGGATCTCAACGATCTCGCCGCGGAGAACCTGAACGCCTGTCATAGCCTCGCCCTCGCCCAGAGCAAATGCCTTAGCCAGAGTCTCTGCTACGGACAGATCGTCTGCGGGAGCCTCAACCTTGATCTCATATGCCTGCTCGAAGGTCTCGGAGCCGCATGTGAATGTACCGGTTACGGTAACGGTGGTGTCAGCATTGGGAAGTGTGATGGCGAGCTTGCCGTCAGCGACAGCCGCAACAGCCTCGTTGTCGGTAGCCCATGCGATAGCTACATCGTCAAATGTGGTTCCCTTTGCGGGAAGCTCAGCCTCGCCTGCCTCTGTGAAGCGGCCGGGGATCGAAACGTTTGCTGCCTCGAACTCAACCTTTTCCTTATCGGACTTCTGAGGAAGGTTGTTGTAAACAAAGCCGTCAACGGTAACGGGTGTAAGATAGAATGCGCCGTCATATACGCAGATAACGCCGGTAGCGTCAGCCAGCCAGCCTGTGTGCTCGGTGTGGCCTGCGATGAAAGCGTCCTTCTCTGTAACGATAGGGCAAACGGAAGAAGAAATACGAATGTATGACTCCTTGTCGCCGAGCTTGAACTTGAAGTAACCGCCGGCAACATCCTGTCCGGTGATCTCAACGTTCTTAAGAGTTACGAGCAGAGCCTGCTTCTCGGTGATCGAAGCGTCCTTAAGGTCTGCTGCGTTGATGTAAGCGTCGGTGTAATCAACGGGAGCGGGAACGGAAGTGCCCTCATCGAGGATAACGGCAACGCCGTTCGCGATCTCATGGGTTCCGCTGTAGATATCCTTTGTACCGGTAACCTGAACGGTCATGCCGGTCTTGATGCCCTGATCGAGGGGATCGGTGCCGAGGTTGTATGCATAGTATCCGCCCACCTCATCCTGGAAGTAGAGGCAGTTGCTGGAATTGCCGTTCTTCTTGGACATGATGCCGGTTACGATACCCTTACAAACGAGGTTGTCGCCTGCTGCCGCAGCTGCGTACTCTGTCCAGCTGGTAACCTTGTAAGCGGGAACCTTGTGATTGAAGGTAGCCGTAGCGGTCTTGCCGTCAGGATCCGCGATAGTAGCGGTAAGAACGTAAGAAACATCGTTTGCGGACTCTTCGTTAACATCGATCTTGGTCATCTTATCGCCGGGAACGATCTTAACGTCAGCTGCGTCAGCTGTCCAGGTAACGTTGTACTTAACGCCGTCTACCATAACGATCGAAACAACATCGTAATCGGATGCGGTAACTTCGGGGCTCTTCTCATACATGCTCATGAGATATGCCTTAGCCTGCTCAACATCGCCTGAAGCGTCAGAGCCTGCGTCTCCGGTATTGCTCTTGTTACAGCCCGTAAGGCCGGCAACCACGAGAACAACAGCCAGAAGTAAAGCTAATAATTTCTTCATTTTTCTCCTCTTTTCTTTGTAAGCTGTTCGCTAATTTATGGTGATATCCTGTGCGGATAAAACCTTCACCTGATACTTCCCGTCATAAATGTCCACAATGCCCTTTACGGAAATGTATTTCCCCTCGTAGGCATCCGCCGTGACCGTATTGCCCGCTTCATCGCGCAGCGGCACGGTCCTGACAGCTATCTCGGTCCCGTCCGCGGCTCTGCAGGTAAGCGTGAGCGCTCCGTTCGAAGAGCTCTCCTCGTTCTGCGTGGTATAGACACTTATAACATCTAAGTTTTTGATCTCCACGGTGGTCGCAAGAGCCAGATAACCGTAATCAAAGCTCTTTGTCTCATCTCCGACCGAAACGTCGACCTTGCCGTTCATGAGCTGATTCGCGTCCGTCTCCTTGAAGGAAGGCGAATAACCGTCGCCGAGCTTCTGGATATTGCCCGGATCGTCGGGCTTCATGGCGCGGTAGGTCAGACCGGAAACCTGATAAGAGCCGCCGGCCTCATAGTACTGAACCTTGCCGACTATGCGCGCCAGATTGCCCACGGTCAGGATCTCGAGACCCTCGCCGCTCAGGTTGAAACCGTAGTAGACCATAATGCCGTAGTACAGTCCCGTCTCTTCGTCGAAGGACTCGACATATACGGCATTGTTGTAGTTCTTTGTGACAACTCCCTCGAATGCGACCTGGATGTCCTTATACTGCTCGATGCCGGTACGGAGCTCCTTGAGTGTGAGCTCGACCGCCTCGCCATAGAAGAAATCGGGGTCCTTTTCGCCGGAGTAAATGTTCAGCTTTTGTTTCTTTGCGCTGTCGATCGCCGCAACCGCGGTTGAACCGTAGCGGTTGTTCGCGGAATTGGAAGCTATCGCCAGACCGTTCTGCAGGATCTCGATGTTGAGGTTCCTGTACTCTTCGGTCTCGCTCGTGCGGTACCATACCCATACGAGATATCGTCCGCCCGTGGAATCCGCGTCCCAATCGCCGTCATCCGACTCGATTATGATTGAGGACGCGCCCGAAAGCTTCTCTCTGGTAAAGTTCGATGCCTTCTTGCCCCACTCCTCTATCTTGCCGGTGGATTCGGGAGTGTTGACCGCCAGATATCTGGCCTTGAACACACCGCCCGGCATGACCGATTCGGGCACGTTGAAATGCGTCGTGTCGCCGTCGACAAAAGTCTTTACCGAAACCGTCTGCTTCAGCGTATCGGAGTTCATATCGAGCTTGACCGATGCCGCGTAATCAACAGGCTCCGCATCGGGGGAATCCTTTTCGTCTCCCCCTTTGCAGGCTGTAAGTACCGGCAGGCAGATAAGCAGCACTGCCAGTACGAGGCTCATTTTCTTAATGATTTTATTGAGCATATTCACATTCATCGACCGCATCC
>JAGCSS010000368.1 GCA_017964055.1 Lachnospiraceae bacterium | reverse complement strand
TCGAGGCTTACGCCCGAGGACATGCACGATCTGGTTTATTCGATCCTGCCCGCGAAACTGGTTCCGCGATTTGAGGAACAGGGCGAGGTCGATTTTTCTTATTCGATACCGAGCATCGGGCGTTACCGCGCAAACCTTTACCTGCAGAGAGGGTCTCTGGCCATGACGATCCGTCTGGTGGGAGAGCAGATCCCGAGCGCGGCGGAACTGGGCATTCCCGAGGCAGTAACGGAGCTGGTGCACAAAAGGCGCGGACTCGTGCTGGTAACAGGCCCCACGGCGTCGGGCAAGACTTCCACGCTAGCGTCCCTGATCGACCTGATCAACAGCACCTACGCGTACAGCATCATCACTCTTGAGGACCCGGTCGAATACCTGCATCCGCATAAGATGTCCATCGTCAACCAGCGCGAGATCGGTACCGACACCAGGAGTTATTCCACGGCGCTCACATCGGCGCTCAGGGACAATCCCGACGTCATCGTTATCGGTGAGATGAGGGACGCGGAGACCATTTCGACCGCGCTGACCGCGGCGGAGACCGGACATCTGGTATTCTCGACGACCCACACTCTCGGCGCGACCAATACTATCGACCGTATCATCGATGCGTTCCCGCCTTATCAGCAGACACAGGTACGGAGCCAGTTGGCGGCCGTTATCGAGGGCATCATCTCGCAGCAGCTGATCCCGATCGCGGACAATCAGGGCCGCAGGGCAGCGTTTGAGGTCATGCTCGCCAATCCTTCGATACGCGCCATGATCCGCGAGGGCAAGACGCACCAGATCGGCGGCATCATGCAGGCGAACAAGCGTCAGGGCATGCAGATCATGGACGACGCGCTGTTCGAGCTTTTTGTCAATCATCAGATCGACAGGGATCAGGCGATAAGCTATGCTATGGATCCGGTTGCACTCGGAGCGAGAATGTTCGCCTGATCTGCCGGATAATGATTTTGATATAAAGGACAACAGTAATTAATGGCTGAAAACAAAATGGGCGTTATGCCCGTAAAAAAACTGCTTGTGAGCATGTCGCTGCCGATGATGGCATCGATGCTCGTGCAGGCATTGTACAACATCGTAGACAGTATATTCGTATCGCGCATCAGCGAGAACGCGCTGACCGCGGTATCGATGGCGTTCCCGCTGCAGACTCTGATGATAGCGCTCGCGGGCGGAACCGGCGTCGGCATCAACGCGATACTTTCGAGGGCACTCGGCGAGAAGGATTTCACAAAGGCGGACAAGACCGCGGAAAACGGCATTTTCCTGGCGCTGCTCAGCTATCTGGTATTTCTCGTGATCGGACTGACCGTGGTGGGACCTTTTTACAGGAGCCAGACTCAGGACGCCGAGATCATCGCGTACGGAGAGCAGTATCTGACCGTCATACTGACATTCTCGTTCGGTATATTCGGACAGTTCATATTTGAGAGACTGCTGATCTCAACGGGCAGGACGATGCTCTCGATGATCACTCAGGGTACGGGCGCCATAATCAACCTCATCCTCGACCCGATCCTGATATTCGGACTGCTCGGCGCGCCTAAGATGGGCATCCGCGGCGCCGCTGCGGCTACGGTCGCGGGACAGATCATTGCGGCGGTCGTTGCCTGCGTACTGAACGTTAAGAAAAACAAAGAGATAAACATCAGGCTTAAGGGCTTCAGGCCCGACGGGGCGATGATAGCGCAGATATACAGGATAGGCGTGCCTTCGATCATCATGCAGTCGATCGGATCGCTGATGGTCTATATCATGAACAAGGTACTGATAGGCTTCTCGTCCACCGCGGTCGCGGTATTCGGCGTATATTTCAAGCTGCAGAGCTTCATATTCATGCCGATATTCGGACTCAACAACGGCCTGATCCCCATCGTCGCCTACAATTACGGCGCGGGCAAGCGCGACCGTATGATGAAGACATGGCGTTTCGCATGGGTGCTCGCGACCGCGATCATGCTGTTCGGCCTGATAGCGTTTGAGGTATTCCCGACGCCTCTTCTTAAGATATTCGACGCGTCCGACGATATGCTCGCGATCGGAAAGGTCGCGCTGCGCGTGATCGGAGTGCATTTCCCGGTAGCCGCATACTGCATAGTTACCGGCTCGATGTTCCAGGCGCTCGGCACCAGCGTTTACAGCATGATCACATCGATCATGAGACAGATCGTGGTGCTGATTCCCGCCGCGATCCTGCTGGCACAGCTCGGGAGCGTGGACTATGTATGGTGGTCCTTCCCGATAGCCGAGATCATGTCCGCGGCTGCCACCACATTCTTCTTTAACCGTATTTATAAAAATATCATAAGCAGGATAGGACTTGAGGAAGAGGTGCCCGAGGAGGCGTGACGCGCCGGAAAGCTTCGGAAATAAGTGCAGAAAGCAAGAAATGCTCCCGCATGAACGGGAGCATTTTATTACTTTTATACAGTTGACACTTTGACAAAAGCGTGTTATTATGAATGATGCGTATTTGTGGATTTATGCCTATAACATTAATATTATAGCATATTTCACGACTATTGCAAAGGGATTTTTTAAAATTTTTTACAATGACACGAGGCAAGCCTTTTTGTTAGAAAAGGTTTATTGTCTTGTGGCTTTTGTGCGAAAATTGCAGGTCCCACTATAACTTTCGAGAGGTGAAAACATCAATGATTGAAAAGAACAGAATACGTCCGATCCACGTCGGCAAGGGCGTAAGAATGAGCTACTCGAAGCAAAAAGAAGTACTGGAGATGCCCAACCTCATTGAGGTCCAGAAGAAATCATACGAATGGTTCCTTACCGAGGGTCTTACCGAGGCATTCCGCGATATTTCTCCCATCGAGGACTATAACGGCAAGCTGAGTCTTGAGTTCATCAGTTTTCAGTTATGCAAGGATGACGTTAAGTATACCATTGAAGAGTGTAAGGAACGTGATGCGACTTACGCGGCGCCCCTCAAGGTTAAAGTTAGACTTCACAATAAAGAGGACGAGGATGTAATCAAGGACCATGAGATATTCATGGGCGACTTCCCCCTCATGACCGAGACAGGTACGTTCGTTATCAACGGAGCCGAGCGTGTCATCGTAAGCCAGCTGGTACGTTCCCCCGGAATCTACTTCGACATCGCGCACGACAAACTGGGAAAGAGGCTGTTCTCCAGCCAGGTTATCCCGAGCCGCGGCGCATGGCTTGAGTATGAGACCGATTCGAACGATGTTTTCTACGTAAGAGTTGACCGTAACCGTAAGGTTACCGTTACCACCTTCCTCCGCGCACTCGGTATCGGCACCAAGGCCGAGATCATCGAGATGTTCGGCGATGAGAAGAAGATCGAGGCTTCCTTCGAGAAGAACCCTCTGGATGAGGATTCCTACGAGGCCGGCATCAAGGAGCTCTACAAAAAGCTTCGTCCCGGCGAGCCTGTTTCCGTAGAGAGCGCCGAGTCACTGCTCAACAGCATGTTCTTTGACGCGAGACGTTACGATCTGGCCAAGGTCGGACGTTACAAGTTCAACAAGAAGCTCCACATGCATAACCGTATCGTAGGCTTCGTTCTCGCCGAGGACGTGGTCGATACCGATACCGGAGAGATCATTGCGGCGGCAGGCAGCAGGGTTGACAACGAGCTGGCTGACAAGATCCAGAATTCGGGTGTTTTCTCCGTTACCGTTCAGGCCGAGGAGCGCAACGTCAAGGTTCTCTCCAACAGAATGGTAGATATTGCTGCACATGTTCCTTTCAAATGCAACGATAAGGTTCTTGCGGAGCTGGGCATCAACGAGGCTGTTTACTATCCCGAGCTTAAGGCTCTGCTCGATGAGTTCTCCGACGAGAAGGAACTCAAGGAGCAGATCAAGCGCCACATTAACGAGCTGATCCCGAAGCACATCACCAAAGAGGATATCCTCGCTTCGATCAACTACAACATTCACATCGAGCACGGCATTGGCTTCAAGGATGATATCGATCACCTCGGAAACCGCCGTATCCGCTGCGTAGGCGAGCTGCTCCAGAACCAGTACCGCATCGGTCTGGCACGTATGGAGCGTACCGTTCGCGAAAGAATGACCACACAGGACCTCGAAGGCGTAAGCCCTCAGTCCCTTATCAATATCAAGCCCGTGACCGCTGCTGTTAAGGAGTTCTTCGGAAGCTCCCAGCTGTCGCAGTTCATGGACCAGCATAACCCTCTCGGTGAGCTCGCTCACAAGAGAAGACTTTCGGCACTCGGCCCCGGCGGACTTTCCCGTGACCGTGCCGGATTCGAGGTTCGAGACGTACACTATACGCATTACGGCCGTATGTGTCCCATCGAGACACCCGAAGGTCCCAACATCGGTCTGATCAACTCACTTGCTTCATACGCAAGGATCAATGAATACGGCTTCATCGAGGCTCCCTACCGTAAGGTGGACAAGTCCGATCCCGCCGATCCCGTTGTTACCGATGAGGTTGTTTACCTCACCGCCGACGAGGAAGATAAATACGTTGTTGCACAGGCGAATGAGCCCCTCGACGAGGCGGGCCACTTCATCCACAGCAACATTTCGGGACGTTACAGACAGGATACCTCACAGTATCAGAAGGCTAAGGTCGATCTGATGGACGTATCGCCCAAGATGGTATTCTCGGTAGCTACAGCGCTTATCCCGTTCCTTCAGAACGATGACGCGAACCGCGCCCTGATGGGTTCGAACATGCAGCGTCAGGCCGTTCCGCTTCTCAGGAGCCAGGCTCCCGCGGTCGGCACAGGCATGGAAGCAAAGACAGCCGTTGACTCGGGCGTTTGCGTACTGGCCGAGCATGACGGCAAGATCGAGCGCGCTACGGCGAATTACATCACGATCCGCTGCGAGGACGGCTCGAAGGAAGAGCACAAGCTCTTAAAGTTCACACGAAGCAACCAGGGTACCTGCATCAACCAGCGTCCCATCGTCAACAAGGGCGACGTTGTTAAGGCAGGACAGGTTATCGCGGACGGTCCTTCGACCGACCACGGCGAGCTCGCACTCGGTACCAACCCTCTGATCGGTTTCATGACCTGGGAAGGTTACAACTACGAGGATGCGGTTCTGCTCAGTGAGCGTCTTGTTAAAGAAGATGTTTATACATCGGTTCATATCGAGGAATACGAGGCAGAGGCCCGTGACACCAAGCTCGGACCCGAAGAGATCACACGCGACGTTCCCGGTGTCGGCGATGATGCGTTAAAGGATCTGGACGACCGCGGCATCATCCGCGTCGGCGCAGAGGTCCGTGCGGGCGATATCCTGGTAGGTAAGGTTACTCCCAAGGGAGAGACCGAGCTGACCGCAGAGGAGAGACTGCTCCGCGCGATCTTCGGCGAGAAGGCAAGAGAAGTACGCGATACTTCGCTCCGCGTGCCTCACGGCGAGTTCGGTATCATCGTTGACGCAAAGGTATTCAGACGCGACAACGGCGACGAGATGTCACCCGGCGTTAATGAGACCGTTCGCGTTTACATCGCTCAGAAGCGTAAGATCCAGGTCGGCGATAAGATGGCGGGCCGTCACGGAAACAAGGGTGTTGTTT
>JAGCSS010000367.1 GCA_017964055.1 Lachnospiraceae bacterium | reverse complement strand
TATCCGAGGTGATCACGGCGAACGTGAGCATCATGGCCCGCTTCTCCGAAGTCATGATATAGTCCGCGTATATGATACTGCCGGGCTTTGCCGCAGCTTCCGTCTCGGCCGCATCTTTTTCGGTCACAGACTTAAAGGGGAAAAACATGATATAGGTCGTCGCGTACCTGGCCATCGGGATAACGAAGAGTGCCGCAATGATCGTGAATATATTGCCTTTTTCCCACTTGTTTAAGGCCAGTCCGAGCACGAATATGCCTGCCGCCACCGCAAAAAGTATCAGCGTCATGATCAGCTCGTAACGCTTTTTCGAATCGATATATCCGGCCTCGCCCTTCGCCTTGAACGCAAGTCTCTTTTTCTCTTTTCCGCTTTTACCGTTATTGTCCGCCATAGTTTCAATCCTATCCTGAATTATTGATGTTTCGTTTATTCTTTTCCGACCGCGGCTTTGAGAGCCCGTATCTCCTCATCGGTCAGTGTCCTGTATTCGCCCGGCTTCAGCTCCGCGTCGAGTTTCAACGGTCCGAACGCGATCCTCTTCAGATACGTCACATTTCCTCCGATCGCTGCGATCAGGCGCTTGACTTCATGAAAACGTCCCTCGCACACCGTGACCAGCACTTCACAGGTATTATTATCAGTGTCTTCGCTCAGTATTTCAAGCTTTGCGGGGCGCGAGACAAAGTCCTTGAACTCTATACCGTTGCTCAGCCTTTCGGCAGCGTCCGTGGCTAAAAGCCCGTCTACTCTCGCAAAGTAGGTCTTTTCAACGCTTCTTGACGGCGAGAGCAGATAATGGCTCATCTCTCCGTCATCGCATACGAGCAGCAGCCCCTCGGTGTCCTTATCGAGTCTTCCGACCGTAAACAGGCCCTTGAGCCCTTCTTTCCCGAAAATGTCAATGACCGTGGCGTCCCTTTCATCGGAATTGGCGCTGACCGTTCCTGCCGGTTTGTTCAGCATGAACCAGTGCTTTTTCGTAAGCTCTGCGATGCCTCCGAGGGCTTTTCCGTCAACACTTACGCTGTCAGCCTCCGAAACTGCCGCGCCGCTGTCCTTTACCACGGTTCCGTTCACGCTCACCCTGCCTTTGCGCACGATCTCTTTGACTTCGCTTCTCGTGCCGATCCCGCGATCCGCAAGATATTTGTCAAGCCTCATCGCTCTTCTCCGTTCCGTATGCATGCATCGGCATGCTCTCTACTGCATCCTCCAGCCCGGCAGGTATTTGTTCCTGAAACGCCCCTGTGCCGCCTTTCCCCAGCCCAACGGAAAGCCGTCGGTGCAGATGAGCACGTAGCCGTCCGGTGTATCCCCGGGGATCTCAATGCTCTCGCATTTCAGATACCTGATAACGTCCGTGCCGTCAGACGGCAGGTCGAGGATATTGTCATATTCGTCCGCGCTCAGTGCGCATGCGAGTGCCTGCGAGGGCTCAAAACGGCCCTTCTTCATCTCTCCGAGGAGCAGACCGGATCTCATGATCCTGAGGCCTTTGAGTGCCGGCAGCCCCTCAGGAAGCATATAGAGCCTGTCCTCGCGGACCTCGAGCCGCTCCGCAGGGATCTCAAAGCCGAGTTTTTCGAGAAAATCAAATGTTTCCGCGGAAATACCCTTATATGTCTTCCGTGTCCGCTCATCGTATCGGTTGGGGCGGTACGCTGCTTCACGTCCGGCAGTCTCTTCCGCATTTTGTACGGTGCCCTGCGCCTTAGGAGCACGCAGGTCTTCTCCGGCAGTATCGCCGCCTGCTTTTTTCCTGAGCAGCGCAACGAAATGCCCCTCACCCTTGATCCTGTGGGGATAAAGCCGGAGTGCTCCGGCGATTTCCGCAGGTCCGCCCACGAGTTCAGGTCTTGCGTGAACAAAGCCCTCAAAGCCCGGTGCCGTAATATCCGCGGTCTCCAAAACCTCCATATCGGGGTATTCCTCGAGCAGCCATTTTAATGTGCCCTCATCCTCCTCGGCTGAGAAGGTGCAGGTGGAATAGATCATGTATCCGCCGGCCTTAAGCATTTTCACCGCACTCGGCAGTATCTGGCGCTGGAGCTTTGCGTAATATCCCGTGCCGTACTGCTCCCAGTTCTTTATGATCGCGTGGGATTTGCGGAACATACCCTCTCCCGAGCAGGGAGCGTCCACGAGTATCTTGTCAAAATATCCGCAAAAGCTGTCTTCGAGTTTGGCGGGTGCCTCGCTGATCACGACGGCATTGCGTATTCCGAACAGCTCCACATTTTTTAATAGTGCCTTTGCACGTGAGTTGCTGATGTCGTTGCAGACCAGTACACCGCGGCCTTTCAGCTTCGCGCCGAGCTCCGTGGTCTTGCCTCCGGGCGCCGCGCACAGATCGAGCACACGGTCTCCGGCCTGTACGGGCAGGAGCGACGCCGGAGTCATCGCGCTGGGTTCCTGTATGTAATAAAGCCCCGCGTAATAGTACGGATGCTTTGATGCCCTGTCGCTCTCATCGTAGTAAAATCCGTTCTTTATCCAGGGTACCTTCGAGACCTCAACCGGCGAGATATCCGCGAAACGTTCGGGCGACAGCTTAAGCGTGTTGACCCTTATGCCCGCATTATGCTTCTCATTATAACAATCGAGGAAGCTGTCAAGCTCATCGCCCAACAGCTCCTTCATCTTTATCTTAAAATTCTCGGGTAAAAAATCCATCGTTTTCTCCGTGCGTCTACCTCAGTGACTGTGCCCTGTAGCCTTCCGAAATGATATCGAGTTCCTTCGCAAAATGCTGCAGCGTCTCGAGATCCTCGCTCTCGTATATCCTGAAGAACTCGTCCTGTATCTTGATGATCTCGCGCTTGTTCGCGACCTTGTACAGGTTCTGGATATTGGTCAGGATATCCGCGACAACATTCGATTTGATCGTAAATGAATTCTGCGCGTCCATGATCTCGCCGCGCACAAGGCTCATCTCGCGGTCCAGCACGACGATAGCCTCGCTGGCCTTAAGCAGCCTCTGACGCAGGGTCTCGGGCATGTTCTGACGGTATTTGTACTGAAGCGAATGCTCGACCGTCGCCCAGAAATTCATCGCGAGCGTCCTGATCTGTATCTCCGCGAAAATATCCTTGGGGCCGTGTATCGTCTCTACCCTGTACTTGATGACAATATGATAGCTTCGATATCCGGAGGGCTTGGTGTCCTTGATATAATCAAGCTCCTCGACCACCTTCATGTCGGTCCTCTTGCGTATCAGCTCAACGACCTTGTAAATGTCCTCGATGAACTGGCAGATGATGCGGATGCCGGCGATATCATCGATCTCTGCCTCAAAATCGTCCAGCGAGATATGCTTTTTCTGGACCTTCTCGAGAATCGAAGATATGGTCTTTACCCTGCCGTCCACCTGCTCTATCGGCGAATAGAGTCCCGCCTTTTTGTAAGAGTTCTGGACATGTTCGAATTTAACCTTGAGCTCGTCCACAGCCAGTGCGTAGGGCTCAAGTATT
>JAGCSS010000366.1 GCA_017964055.1 Lachnospiraceae bacterium | reverse complement strand
TCTGATCAAGTACGAGTCGGACGGCACATTTACCGGATTCATCGGAGCCACGCCGGTTACCTACAGCTGGTATCAGTACATCTGGAAGACCTACCTGATGACGAAGGAACAGCGCGCGCAGACACAGAACTTCGTTCCTACCGAGTACGACAATATCGCGCTCGACAAGGACGGCTTCATGTATGTTGTAACGACGCATGTGGATGAGGCCGACCTCATGAACGATCAGGCGATGCCCATCAGAAAGCTCAATGCTCTCGGCAATGACATCCTGATCAAGAACGGCAATTTCCCGCCGATCGGAGATATCGACTGGTCGGATGACGCGGGATACTCGGGATCGTCAAAGATGATCGACGTGACCGTTCTCGACAACGACACTTATTTCGCGCTTGATCAGACGCGATGCAGGATATTCGGATATGACAATCAGGGACATCTGCTGTACGCTTTCGGCGGCAACGGAAACCGCGACGGTTATTTCCGCGAACCCGTATCGCTCGAGCATATGGGCAACGATCTGCTCGTGCTCGACAGAAAAGCCGGCCAGATAACCGTATTTACTCCTACGGATTTCGGCGCTGGCATATTCGGCGCGATCGAGTCCTACCAGATCGGTGATTACGACGGTTCGGCGGATATCTGGCGTGACGTGCTGTCTCTGAACGGCAACTACGATCTGGCGTATATCGGCATCGGCCGCGCACTCCTGCGTCAGGACAAATACAAAGAGGCCATGTATTATTTCAAGGTCAAGAATGACGTTGACAATTACGCAAAGGCCTTCAAGCTCTATCGCAAGGAATGGGTTGAGGAACATATCGCGCTCATTTTCGCCGCAGCGGTGGTACTGATGGTAGTTCCGCTGGCGATAGGCAGAACAAAGAGACTCAGATGGGAGGTGGCGAAGTATGAAGAAGAGCGCAGAACTATCAGGCGCTAGTACGGGCAGCTCACGCGCCTCGGGCTTCTGGAAGTCGCTTCGCTACGCTCTGTACGCCGTAGTGCATCCTGTCGACGGTTTCTGGGATCTGAGCCATGAAAAGAGAGGCTCGGCCGCAGCGGGAACGGTCATACTTGTTCTTGCCCTGCTGACCAGAGTCTGGAGACTTCAGTACACCAATTTCCAGTTCATCAGGGTAAACTGGGAGCGCATCAACATATTCATGCAGGTCATGGGCATACTGATGCCGTTCCTTATCTGGGTGCTCTCGAACTGGGCGCTTACAACGCTTTTTGACGGAAAAGGCAATCTTAAGAACGTATACATAGCTTCATGCTATGCGATCGCGCCTTATCCGCTGGTAATGATACCCAATACGATACTGAGCAATCTGCTCGCAGCTGACGAGAGTACGTTCTATGTGTTCTTTTACTACCTCTCGCTCGTGTGGTGCGTGATGCTGATGGTAGTCGGGATGAGCCAGATCCATGAGTACAAAATGGGCAAAAACCTGCTCTGCATCCTGTTCTCGATCGTCGGAATGGCAGTCATCATCTTCATCCTTCTGCTGTTCTTCTCACTGATCAGCGACGGTATCGCGTATTTTTACTCGCTTTATAAAGAGATCATATTCAGACTATACTAACGAAAGGGGAGAACTATGGAAGGGTTAAAAGATTTTCTGATATCTCTGGTCAAGGTTGTGATCCCCTGCGCCGTTATCGCGCTTGCGGTATTTCTGATCATAAAGCTGCAGCCCGAGCCCGTTCCCGAGCCCGAGCTGGAGGTCAGAGGCTTTGACGATGAGGCTTCGGAGATAGTTCTTGAAAATGATAAACTGAAATTTACGATGGATACGGGTACCACATATTTTTCCGTAGAAGATAAGACCTGCGGAAAGGTCTGGTATTCGAACCCGGTCGACGCCGATGACGATCCGATCGCGCTTCCCGCCGACAAGAATCTGCTGAAGTCGACTTTGATGCTGACCTACGGCAATGTCAACGGTGTCTGGACGGTTTATAACAATTATTCGCTGAGCATTCAGAACGGTCTCTACGAGATCGAACAGAATGCGGATTCGATCAAGGTTAAGTACACGATAGGCAATATCAAGAAGGAGTACATCCTTCCCGTTGCCGTTCCCGAGTCCAGAATGAACGAGCTGCTCGATCTCATGGAGAAAAAGCAGCAGAAGCAGGTTAAGGAATACTATCGTAAGTACGATATCAAAAAGCTCCGCAAGACCGACAACAAGGAGGAGCTGCTCGCAAAATACCCGACTCTCGAAGAAGAGCCGGTATATGTGCTCATCGATACCGCCGCGGACTATCTGAAGAAAAAGATCGAAGATATCTTCGCAAGCATCGGATATACATACGAGGATTATCAGACCGATCTGGCCAGATACGAGAAGGTATCCGATCAGGATATGCCTCTGTTCAACGTATCGATGGTCTACAGGCTTGAGGGTAACCAGCTCATTGTTGATGTTCCTTACGATGAGATAGAGTTCAAATCGGATTATCCGATCGTTTCCGTTCGCGTGCTTCCTTATATGGGTGCCGGCGGAAAGAACGCGGAAGGCTTCATCGTGGTTCCCGAGAGCGGAGGCGGATACATCGCCTTCAACAACGGAAAACAGGATCAGAACGCATACAGCTCACAGCTCTACGGCTGGGATTACGCGACCAGCAGAAAGGCCGTCGTAAGTGAGCCCAGGAACGCGTTCCCGGCATTCGGTATCTGCAATGACGGCGCATCTTTCGTATGCGTGAGCGACATCGGCTCATCGTTCGCGTCGGTCAACGCAGATGTGAGCGGACGTTACAACAGCTACAACTATGCCGGCTTCTCATATTCGGTGCTTCATTACGAGAGTTATGAAGTATCGCAGAAGTCGAGCTCGGTATTCTACGTTTATGAGGCCGAGGTGCCTCAGATAACGGTATCCCAGAGATACTGCTTCAGCGGCGAGTCGGATTACATCGGCATGGCCGGAGTTTACAGGGATTATCTGATCGGAAAGTATCCGGCTCTTGCGGGCGGGACCGATTCGGAACTTCCCGTGGTCATCGATGTGCTTCAGGCCGTTGACAAGGTTCAGCAGAAATTCGGTGTTCCGGTTTCGGCAGCTTTCCCGCTCACGACCTATGATGAGACCGTTGAGCTGACGGGCAGGCTGGCAACCTACGGCCTCACCGGCTACAAGATGCGTATCTCAGGCTGGATGAACGGCGGCATCAAGCATGACCCGCTGAACAAGATAAAGCCTATTTCGTATCTCGGCGGCAAAAAGAAGTTCAACAAAATGCTCGAAGATATCAAGGGCAAAGGCGTTGATGTATATCTCGACGGTCAGTTTGAATTCTCTTAC
>JAGCSS010000365.1 GCA_017964055.1 Lachnospiraceae bacterium | reverse complement strand
TCTCATAGTCATCCTTTGCAAAGTCCATCGTATTGGCCCATGCCACGGGTATGCGCAGAGTATCGAAGCCTCCTGCCTTGTAGCCCTTTATCATAGCCTCCGATGTGATCGGCTGGCCCCATGCGCATTCATAGGTCGTAACCGACGCGTTCTTGCCGCTCGAGGTCGCCTCAATCGTATTTCCGAGATTGATGCCGTTGCCCATGTAGTAGGACAGCTCTATCGAGTTCATGTTTGTCAGATCCATATCGCTGAACTTCGCAGTATTGCTACCGTCGCCGACAGGCTGCACGTTACTGCCGGTCTGCGCAGGCTCATCCTCACCCCACTTGAGGTCTGAGAGGGTGAATACGACCACTGCCTTTTTGGGGCTGTCAACGGTCGTGAAATTGGCCACATGCTCACCCATCTCCACTTCCGCGACACACGAGCCATCCCATGAGTTTACGGGGTCGTTCGTGTCAAATACACCGTTGGACTTCAGCGCTGATTTGGGAGCGTCCATGGTCACTGTAAGCTCCGTGCCGTCCACTATCACCTTGTCATAGATGATATTGCAGGCGGTGATCGGTGACTGTCCGTCGCCTCTTATATGCTCCATATCCGTGATATAGATAGCGGTGAGGTTTTTGAGTGCGCTCACTCCCGCCGCAGCAGCCTCGGCCGAGAGGTCCGCGTCGCAGTCAAATTCTACGGCGTACTGTCCGGCCTCCGTTACGAATATCGACTGTTTGCCGGACTCGTTGCTATAGTATGAATGGTCGGCGTCGTTGTAATACACGTTAAGTGCCAGCTCGATATAGTTTGCACCGGCAGGCTTTGTCTTATATGCCGTCATGTCGGGTACGCCGTCCGTATTGGCATCAGACGCATTCGCATCTGTACTCTCACCGCTTCCATCGTTCTGTCCCGCATCGGCGCCGGGAGTCACACTGCCCGCTCCCTCGCTGCCGCTGTCGGTACCTGTGCCTGTCCCTGCATTATTCTCCGTACCGGTCACATTCTCCGTGCCCGCCGCAGACTTATCATCCACGTTATCCGCTGTCTTTTTACAGCCTGTGACCGTCAGGGCCAGTACTGTAAGTACGCAGATCAGGCACCGCATGATCCGGTATCTTCCGGTCAGCCGCATCCTGCCTTTGTCCTGCATCATCTTCCTGTTATCTTTCATATCCATCCTCATTATCAGACGTTTAAGTCTGTCCTATAGTTTATCAATGCCACCGGAAAAACCTTAGATCCCTCCGGTGGCACCGTAATCATTTAATCTTCAGAACTGCATCTTCGCAGCCTTATTTGCCTCTTACAGCCTCTTCGAGAGCGTGACGCTTTGCGGCCTCATCGATCGACCACTGCTTGCACTGCTCATAGCCGTATGCGTTCGCGGTGTTGATCATCTGGTTAACATAGTAGTTGTACTCGCCGTCCGATGCCGCATAGATGGCCTTCCAGCTGTAATCCACGAT
The DNA here is from genome assembly GCA_017964055.1 of Lachnospiraceae bacterium. Lineage (GTDB taxonomy): Bacteria > Bacillota > Clostridia > Lachnospirales > Lachnospiraceae > RUG11977. The sequence continues at coordinate 2,268 of JAGCSS010000365.1, read as the reverse complement.
ACATGTCGTAACCTGTTTCCAGATCAGCTCAAAGTCGTCGTCCATCTCCGCCTCGTTGTACTCGGTGGCAGGAGCTACCTTGTACTGCAGATGCTCCATGTACTCAGCCACGTTCTCGGCTCCGTTGTAATCTACCCAGTCCTGCTGGATCGGATAATCGATCTTGTTCGCGATGCTCCTCCAGTACTGCTGGTCGTAGGTATCGCCCGAGGTATTGGGGTTGATTTCATTGCCGGACCAGGTCGTGTTGTTGATCTGGAGCTCACCGTCATGGAAGGTACCGCCGGCATATTTGCCCGCCTTCTCCTCACTCATGACTGTGTTTTCCTTATCGTTGATGCACTTCAAACCGAAATCGGTCAGGCATGCGCGTCCGTCGGCATCATAGTACCATGTGATATCCTTGGGACCGTAGAGTGCTGTCATATATCCGTCGGGAGTGCACAGCCAGTTGATGATCTGCATGCACAGCTCGGGATGCTCGGTATTCGCGCCGATAGTCCATACACGGTTGCCGCCGTAAGGGCTCATACCGTAGCAGAGCGGAACAGCCTCTTCGGGAACCATCGTGTACATGTATTTGCCCTCGGACAGGTGCGTATCGGTGTTGAAAGGACCGCTGCCCGCATAGTTGAATATCGAGAAGAATACACCGCCGACCTTCATTTTCTCGATCATCTCGGTATAGGTCTGAGTCATCGAGTTGGGATCTAAGAGTCCCTTCTGGTAGAGGGTATTAAAGAACTTCAGCGAGGTCAGATACGGTCCGTCGGGCTCGAGCGCGTCATGCATCTTGCCTGTGTCGGGATCGTAGATGCCCAGCTGCATCTCGTCATATCCCCAGTATGCCGTCGCAAAAGCCTTGACATACATAACCATATTTCCGTCCCAGTCGGGCCAGATCGATACGGCGTAGGTGGGGTTTCCGTTCTCGTCTGTGGGGCAGATCTGCTTCATCTGCTCGAACAGGGTAACCAGATCGTCGAGATTCTTGACTACGGGATAGCCGAGCGCCTTGTACAGATCCCAGCGGATATCCCATGTATAGAAGAACTGCTCGTGCGATTCGCTCGATGATGCCACGGAATGTCCGAATCCGTAGAGCGCATCGCTCGCGCCTTCGGTAATTGTCGATGTTAATGACTTATTGGCGGCGAGAGCCTGTCCCATCGTGTCCCTGATATCCTTGCCGTAGTTATCGAGCAGGTTATACTTGTTCCAGTCCAGGAGCATGCCGCTCTTTACCGCACGCTTGTAATCATTGCCCGTAGAGCCGAATACCACGATATCACCGAGGGTTCCGGACTCCATACGCGTATCGAAAACGCCGTCCGAATCGGGGATGATGGTCAGCTTTACATTGAACTTTTCCAGCAGCAGCTTTGCGATCCAGCCCTGCTGCTCACCCGAATAGTTTGCCAGCTGTGAATAAACGACCAGCTCTACGGGGGCCGCGTTTTCGTCCTTGCCCGCTGCCTCACCGGTCACAGCGCCGGTATTATTGTCCGAGCCGCGCCCGGTCACATCCGCAGTCTTGGTACATGCGGCCAGCGACATGACCATCGCCAGCACGAGTACGAAAGAAATAATCTTTTTCATCATTTTAGTGCTCCTCTCTTATCAGCCCTTTACCGCTCCCAACATTATACCCTTTTCAAAGTATTTCTGCATCCAGGGGTATACCAGAAGTATCGGAAGGACCGTAACCATCGAGATCGTATATTTGATAACCTTACCCGAATTAAGCTTATTTATCAGCGCTTCCATCTCGGACGCGTTTCGCGCGGTACCGATCGTGGAAGCTATGTTGCTCGACTGATTCAGCCAGATGTACAGCTTATGCTGCAGTGTGTGCAGGTTCGGGGAGTTCTGCATGTTGATCACCGAATCCATGAATGAGTTCCAGTGACCCACCGCACCGAATATCGCGATCGTCGCGAGTATCGGCTTTGAGAGCGGCCAGATCAGCTTCCTGAATATCGTCATGTATCCGGCGCCGTCTATGAATGCGCTCTCCTCGAGCTCGGCAGGTATCGATTCTATGTATGTCTTTACGAGTATTATGTTATAGGGCTGCACGATAGCCGGGATTATGTATCCCAGATAATTGTCGGTCAGTCCCAGCATCAGCATGTTTGTGTATCCCGGGATCAGACCTGCGTTGAAGTACATCGTGATAACGAGGAATCTGTACCAGAATTTCCTGTTCCACATCTCTTTCTTCGTAACCATATATCCGCAGAAAGCGGAAGCGACAACCAACAGGAC
>JAGCSS010000364.1 GCA_017964055.1 Lachnospiraceae bacterium | reverse complement strand
TCGCATAGCTGCGGTAGTTGCCGACGAAACGGTCCCTGTCGCCGCAGAAATGATCTACCTTCGCGCCCGCGAGGCCCAGGAAACGCTCATTGTTCGGGTTGTGGAAGTTCTCGTTCTGCTTCTGAAGGATGAACTTGTCCTTAAAATACGTATGTGTGATGAACAGGGTGTACTGAAGATTAACCTGGTCCTGCTCATAGTTGTTCTCGTTAACGAACTCGCAGTATCCGGTAACGGCCAGCTTTCTGGGCGCGCTGCCGGTATTGGTCACCTTGCATCTCCAAACCTCGTAGGTGGCGTTAAGCGGAACATAATATGCGGTCTCTGCCTTGATCCCGGTGTATTCCGACGAGATCACGGAATAAGCGGTACCGTGGCGGCACTCGGACTTGTAGCTCTCAAGGGGCTTGCACACGGGCGCCCATGATGCCGACCAGTAATCGCCGTTTGCGAGGTCACGGATATAGATGTAACGGCCGGGCTGGTCCACCGCAACGCTGTTGAAGCGGTATCTGATGATCCTGCCGTTGGCTCCCGATTTTACAAAGCTGTAGCCGCCGGCGTTGTTCGAAATGATCGCGCCGTACTCGGGTGAGCCGAGATAATTCGCCCATGCACTCGGGGTATCGGGTCTGGTGATAACGTACTCCCTTGCTTTCTCGTCAAAATAACCGTAATTCATAGATTGTCTCCTTTGATGTGGAATAGAGTTACTTAATCGTTTTCATAACTCATTTTACGGGATTGCCGAATGATTTTCCATGTTTTTTTTTGCTGTCTTACCTGCAATTATTGCATGAGCCTATTTGCAGAGCCTGCCGTACACATCGGCGGGCACGTAAGCCTTTATGAAAATGCCGTCCTCGCGGTACTCCTCAGCGACCAACTGGCCCGAACGCCTTACCTGCTGCAGCAGTCCTGCAGCGGTATAGGGCACGGTGCCCTCGAAATCGGTCTTTTTTTCTTTAAGCAGCTCTTCGACGGCCTCTAGGAGCTTATCGACTCCCGCTCCGGTCTTTGCAGAGATGCGTACCGACCTGTCGGCCCTTAAATCCTTAACAGACTCGGGGGCGAGCAGCTTGTCCTGCTTATTGAACACCGCTATGACAGGCTTATCCCTGACTCCGAGCTTTTCGAGGGTCTTATAGACCACATGCATTTTTTCGTCGGCCTCGGAATCAGATGCGTCGATCACATGCAGTATCACATCCGCGTATTTGGCCTCTTCGAGCGTCGATCTGAACGCGTCGATCAGATGGTGAGGGAGCTTGCGTATGAATCCTACCGTGTCGGTCAGCAGTATCTCCTGTCCGCTCTCAAGCTTCATATTCCTCGTCGTGGGGTCAAGTGTCGCAAAGAGCATATCCGCCTCAAGTATCCCCGCATCGGTGAGATAGTTCAGCAATGTGGATTTGCCCGCGTTCGTATAGCCTACGATCGCGATCACGGGGACCGCGTTCCTGCCGCGGAGGGCCCTTGTCACGTCACGCGTGCGGTCAACCTCCTCGAGTTCGGCTTTAAGCAGCGATATCCTGTTGCGGATCAGTCTGCGGTCCACCTCGAGTTTTTTCTCACCGGGGCCTCTCATGCCTATGCCGTAGGTGACTCTCGACATGGAGCTTCGCGAGCCGATCAGCCTTGAAGACCTGTATTTAAGCTGCGCGAGCTCTACCTGAAGCTTACCTTCGTTGGACGAAGCATGCTTCGCGAAGATATCGAGTATCAGCATGGTCCGATCCATAACCTTTGTATCGAGCGCTTCTTCGAGGTTGTTCATCTGCGCGGGCGAGAGCTCATCGTCGCAGACGATGCCCGTAGCGCCCGTTTCGGCGATCATGTCCTTTACTTCCTCGATCTTGCCTTTTCCTATATAGGTCGCGGCGCTGAAAGCCTCACGGTTCTGGATTATCCTGCCGACAGTCTCTCCGCCCGCGGTGCGCGCGAGCTCCTCCAGTTCGTCGAGCGATCTGTCGGTCATATCGTCATTATCAAGGGACACGGCTACCAGAACGAGTTTTTCCTGCTCATGTCCGGTCTCAAAATAATCAGCCATATTTCATTCCTCCTCCGCTCCCTATCATACATTATCCTGCGTTCTGTGGCAATCGCTACCCGTTGATAGCTTTTTACTTGCCAATGTTTACCACGAAGGGCAAATTAGGATATCCTATCCCGCACCGGCAACACTTTATCGCGCATGCGATCGGGTATATGATGGTACCATCAACAAAGGATATACAGTCCGGCACACACAAAGGAGAGTGATTGATATGTTGGACAAAAGATTTGTTGTTAAGGAGTCCGAGGGCAACTCGCTGACAAGTCGTAAGTTTTATGTTATAATCGACCGCGAGACCGGTGTGAATTATCTTTATGTAGCGAGCGGATACGGCATCGCAATGACGCCCCTGCTTGACCGTGAAGGAAAACCCATCATCTCGATGAACGGTCCCGAGTATTATTCATAAATATAATTACGATTTAACAAATCATTTATAATAGGGAGGTACAGTATTATGGCTAAGAAATGTTACAAAAGCACGGTTGACAAGAAATTCGCAGGTGTCTGCGGCGGTATCGCCGAGTACTTCGACATCGATTCAACACTCGTAAGACTCATCTGGGTTGTTTTATCACTGGCAGGCGGTTCGGGCCTTCTCGCTTACATCATAGCGGCGATCATAATGCCCGATCGTCCCGATCGCAGATACGATCCTTACGGAAACGGCAACCCTTACCAGAACCAGAATCCTTATCAGGGTCAGAATCCTTACCAGGATCAGAACAATAACGATCCCGGTAATTATAAGCAGTAACCCGAAGACGGCCGGCGTGCGAAAAGCGCGCCGGCTTTTTTGCGCAGAATGATATTGCCATACGCTTTTTTCTCTGATATAATATTGTTCCGGTTAAGGGGGATTAATAAGTAATATGAAGTTTCACAGAAGAGTCTCATTGCTGCTCACCATGGGCATCATGGCCATCGGACTCATCTCCTTCAAATTCTCTCCCGCTGAAGCTACTGCCGCGAACAAAAGCTCAGTCGACACTCCCGACACGGTGGCTACACCCACTCCGACGGCTGTGCCGACACCGACTCCCGTTCCCTCACCCACTCCGGTTCCGAACACACTCACGAAACTGGACGGGAACACCGAGATCGACAAACTCATCGCCGCTTATCTCGAGGCAAAGCTCAGCTGTGACATGGAGCAGTTTGAAGGCATTGTATCCGATACCGCTTATATCGACGAAGCGTATCTTCAGCAGCGTTTCGCTACGATAAAGAGTTTTTCCGACATCACCTGCTACTCGAAAAAGGGCGCGGGCAATATAGATTATGTGGTTTATTACACCTACTACAGTGAGATCGCCACGATCACTTCACCTGCCATTTCCATCGACAGGGCATTTGTTTACAAGGATGATGACGGCGTCTTAAAGATCTATATCGGCACCGTTGATGACGATGTCGAGGAAGCGCTGAACGCCATTAATTATGACGAAGATGTGCAGCAGCTTATCAATGACGCGTACGCACAGATGGAGGCCGAGGCCGCAGAGGATGAAAATCTGCTGGCATATTGGCTGAGAGCTTTCCCGAATGCGGAATTTGACATCAATTCCCGGGAGGGCACAGACGAGGACCTCAACTCCGTTGAGGACGATTCGGAAGGCGAAGGCTGAAGCATTCGTTTATCACAAAAAACAGGTCGTGTTCGATCCGCAGCAGCGGGCCGGCACGACCTTTTCTTTTGCATATTCTTTGTTAATCCGTTTGTTTCCGTGCGGCAGTCTCACTCTTTCCCGCACGAAATCCGAGATCTATCGCTCCCGTAGGGCAAACACCCGCGCACTTACCGCAGCGTATACACTCGGGTGAATCGGGCGAATGCAGCGGGTCCGCGGCCATAGGACAGGTATTTGAGCAGGTACCGCATCCGACGCATCTGGCACTGTCGATGCTCAGATGATAGAGGCTCACCCGGTTTGTCAGGCCGTATACGGCTCCGAGCGGGCATATATACCTGCAGAACGGCCTGTATATTATGAGGCACAGCACGATCACCGCGATCAGGATCGCCATTTTCAGATCGAAGAGTGCCCCGATCTTCATATTCAGCTTATTGCCGTGCAGCAGCACGATGGGTATTCCGCCCTCGAGAGTGCCCGCGGGGCAGATATATTTGCAGAAAGCGGGCGTCGCCGTAAGGACGAGCGGAAGTATGATCACAAATACCGCAAGGATAAGATATTTCAGGTATCTGAGCTGCTTATCGCCCTTAAAGGTACGCAGCTTTTTCTTCGGGAACGGAATCCTGTGGATGAGCTCCTGAATAAAACCGAACGGGCACAGGAAGCCGCAGACGGCTCTGCCGAGCAGCGCTCCGAAAAAGAGCAGCAGTCCCAGCACGTAATAAGGAAACTTAAAGGTCCTCGAGCCCAGGAAGTTCTGCAGGGAACCGAGCGGGCACGCGCCTATCGCTCCGGGACATGAATAACAGTTAAGTCCCGGTACGCATACGTTTTTTACCGGCCCCTGATAGATGCGTCCGGTAAAAAAGCCTTTAAAATTCGCGTTCTGCACAAGTGCCGCCGCCAGCTGTATGCCGAAACGCAGCCGGCCCGCGGCACCTTTTTTTCTCTCAATCTCTCCGATCATGGTGTCACCTCATCCGACTCCGATACACTCAAGGCATACACGTATCGCCTTGGCCAGAACAGCCGCGTTCTGCTTCAGCAGAAGCCCTGCCGTGATAAGCACCGCGGCTGCCGCTATGCAGATCAGTCCCTTTTTATTCCTGCTCAAAGCACTCACTCCTTCAGAATATCATCAATGATCTCTGCCCATTCCTTATACTCTCTCGAACCGATGCAGGCATTACCGAGCACATGTCCTTCGTCGTCCACAAAAATGGTCGTCGGATAATAGCCGGTGTCCATGTAGTAGTCAAAATCTTCGGTATAGAACAGATTCGGATAAGTGATGCCGAGTTCCTTCACGGTCTCACGGTTTTCCACTTCCTCTTCCTTAAGCGAAATACCGATGATCTGCAGTCCTTTATCCGCGTAATCCTCGCTGAGCTTATTCAGATCGGGCATCTCTCCGACGCAGGGTCCGCACCAGTAAGCCCAGAGATTGATCATCGTGACCTTATGATCGAAAAAACAGGTCTCATCCCAGCCGTTTCCTTCAAAATCCTTTGTGAGGAAACGTATATCGGGTTCCGGTACCTCCCCGGGATCGTCGGTCGGGTCAGCGGCCGCGGGATCCGCGGTGATATCCGCCGTAATGTCAGCCGCGGGTGCCTCTGTGGCCCCGGGCGTGGGTGTCTCGCTAGGGCGTCCCTCATCAGGCGCGGGTGCCTCAGTCGCGGCAGGGGCGTTAACCCCGCGGAGCGACTCGATCACACCGCAGCCGGTAACTCCCATTGCTATAACCGCTGCCAAAAACAGCGCTGCAATTCTCTTTTTCATTTTATCTTTCTCCTCTCATTCTCTTCGTTCATCTATAACAGGTTTTTCAGATCAAAGATCTCGTCACGGTC
>JAGCSS010000363.1 GCA_017964055.1 Lachnospiraceae bacterium | reverse complement strand
TTGATGATCTGCTCGCCCATGATGGATTCGACGAGAAATGCGGATCGGTTTGAGTTCTTGGCTCTCAGCGCCGTAAAACGCTTTCCCAGCACCTTTTTGAGCAGCGAAATGATCGCCATCATCGGGAGCACGGTCGCGAAAACGACCAGTGAGAGTGTCGGGCTCAGCGAGAGCATGAAGATGCTCACGACTATGATCTTCACGATGTACACCGCGAACATCAGCACATAGTTCGAGAAAAAGGTCGCGAGTCCGTTGATATACTCGGTGACCCTCACGACGATCTTTCCGTCGGGTCTGCTGTCGTAATAGTCAAATGACAGCTCCTGGAGATGCTCGAAAATGTCGTTCCTGATCTTCGAGATGGTATTAAAGCCCACCTTGCCCATATTTATGGTCTGGATGTAGGTAACGGTTATCTCAACTATCGCCAGGAAGAACATGCTCCCGCACATGAGCGCGAGCTGTTTGTAATCCTCGTTCGTGACGACCCTGTCGACGATTATCTTTAAAAGTCTCGGAGGGATCAGCGATGTGATCGAGGATATGAGCAGAAGGACAGCCACCATTATTATCGTTTTCCTGAACTCGCGGACATATCCGACGGTTCGCAGGAGCTGCTTCAGATCTATCTTTTTCTCGATCTTCTCATCCTGAAAGAATGTATTTCTTTTTGCCATATCAAGCCTCTTTCTGCTCCATCTGTATCCTGTATACTCTCGCAAAGCTGCCGTCCAACTTCATGAGCTCATCAAAGGTTCCGCGCTCCTCGACCCTGCCCTCGCGCATATACAGTATCTCGTCGCAGTCCTTTACGGAAGAGAATCTGTGAGCGGTAATGATAAGGGTCTTTTCGGAGAATTTCTCGTATATCTCATTTAAGAGCACCTTTTCGGTATTGACGTCCAGCGCGCTCGTCGAGTCATCGAGCACGAAAACGGGCGCGTTTTTCAGGAAACATCTGGCGATCGATATCCTCTGCTTCTGTCCGCCCGAAATACCGATGCCGCGCTCACCGATGATGGTCTGGTAACGGTCCTCCAGCTCATTTATGAAATTCTCGGCCTGGGCATGGACAGCGGCTTCCTTGACCAGCTTCTGATCCGCGTAGGGCTTTGAGAAAGCAATGTTTGATTCGATGGTGTTTGAGAAAAGAAAGACATCCTGGAACACGCAGGCGAACATATCCCTTAAGCGCTCCAGCTTGTATTCTTTGATATCGTGCCCGTCGATCGTGATGCTGCCCGAAGTCAGCTCCTTGATCCTCAAAAGAGTCTTTAACAGGACGCTCTTGCCCGAGCCGGTCTCTCCGACGATACCCACCTTTTTGCCGTAGGGTATGGAAAGCGAGATATCGTTCAGTATCTTCTGTCCGTCTATATCGAGGGTCACATTCTTAAGCTCGATATTCGGCGTGCCCGAGTACAGGCAGGGACATCCGTCGTCCGGTGTCAGGCTCTCTTTTTCCATAAAGTGCTTGAGAGAGAGTCCCGCGACCGTCTGCTGCTGCATGTTCACGATATTGTTGTTGACGCTGTTTATGTCCGACATGAGCCTTACAACATAGGTCGAAGATGACAGTATATAGCCCACTGTCAGGTCGCCGCGTATGACGAGCCAGGCTCCGATGGCGATAGTGCCGACATAGGCTATCTGCTTGATGATGTTCAGGGTCATCTCGAAATTGGCGGTCAGGGATACCTGCTTTATATTGGTGTCCCTGAATGCCGTGTTTACTTTGTTGAATTTCCGCTTCTCAAGCTCCTCGTTCACAAAGGACCTGACGATGCGCACACCCGCGATGTTTTCCTGGGTCGTAAGGTTCAGCGCCGCGCTGTTTGCCCTGATAACGGTAAAATTCTCACGCGCCTTTTTCTTGAATATGAACACGGCGCGGATCAAAATGGGCGTGAGCATCAGCGGGATTATAACAAAAGAAATGTCGATGGACGCGATCAGAACGATCGTAGTGATGAGCATGAAAACGGAATCCCCGAAATAAGGGATCCTGTGGCAGAACAGTTCCTTGAACATGATGGTGTCGCTGTTCAGTATCTGCAGGAGCTCACCGGAATTGTAGGCGCTTATGGTGTCCGAATCGAGCTGCATGAGCTTGTCGTAGGACACATACCTTAAGGCCGTCTCGAGATTCAGGCCGACTCTCTCCTGGATCAGGTCTCTCACATAGATGAACAGGAGCCTCACCGCCACGAGCAGCATAAAGAGCGCGGCAACCGAAAAGAACAGCTTCTTCGAATGAACCTCTCCGAATCTGCCTGTTAACAGAAAATGGAATATGCCCCCGCTCTGCTCGTCGGGAACCGTATCCCTGATAACGAAATCGATAAGTATCCCCGAGAGAAGGGGCAGCAAAAGCTCGGCAAAAATACCCGCAAAACTGAGGAGCTCCGCGATTATCGAGATAAAAAGATCTTTTTTGAAGTATCTGAACCCGAATCTTAATGTTTCCAAAGCATCTACCTCTTAAACAGCGTCCCTGCGACACCTCTTCCGAGCTCGGCGCCGAGATTTCCGCCGAGACGTTTTCCGAACGAACCGAACAGCCCGCCAAAAGCCTTGCCGATCTCGCGGCCTACGGTTCCCGATGCTGTTTTCACCGCTTTCTTTGCCATCGCGTTCTTTTGCTTTTCCGCGGCTTTTTTCTCTTTCTCGGCCTGTTTTGCGGCCGCCAGTTCTTCGGCCTCGCGCTGCTTTGCCTCCGCAGCCTCTATGCGGTAGCGCTGCAGGAATTCGTACGCCGAATCCCGGTCTACGGTCTCATCGTATTTCCCATACAGCTCCGAAGCGGTCATGAAACCGCCTCTAATCTCTTCTTCTATCGTACCCATGCGGCTCTCGGGCGGAAGTATCTTCGTGCGCTCCACGACGGTGGGCACTCCGTTTTCATCCAGTACCGAGACCAGAGCCTCGCCCGTACCGAGTTCCGAAAGAACGTCATATGTATTGAACAAAGGATTCTCGCGGTATGACTGCGCCGCAGCCTTTACCGCCTTCTGATCCGCGGGGGTGTACGCGCGCAGCGCATGCTGGACTTTGTTGCCGAGCTGTGAGAGCACGCCGCCCGGGATATCACCGGGAGTCTGCGTGATGAAATAGATGCCGACACCCTTTGAACGGATGAGCTTTACCACCTGCTCTATTTTCGCGAGCAGCGTATCCGACGCGGATTCAAACAGCATATGTGCCTCGTCGAAGAAAAATACCAGCTTCGGTTTTTCGACATCGCCGACCTCGGGGAGTGCTTCAAACAGCTCCGACATCAGCCACAGCAGGAATGTCGAATACATACGCGGATTGAGCGCAAGCCTCCTGCAGTCAAGCAGCTGCATCATGCCGCGCCCTTCATCGTCGCAGCGGAGCCAGTCATTGATGTCTATCGCGGGTTCGCCTATAAAACGATCTCCGCCGTCCGCCTCCAGCGCAACTACCGATCTGATGATAACGGCCAGGCTCGCGGGCGCGATATTGCCGTAGACAAGCGAATACTCCTGTCTTTTCTCACCCACGTACTGCAGCATCGAGCGCAGATCCTTCGTATCGATGAGCAGCAGTCCCTCGTCATCCGCGATCTTAAATACAACGTTCATGATGTCGGTCTGCGTGGAGTTCAGTCCCAGAATGCGCGACAGGAGGAGCGGTCCCATCTCGGTGACCGTGGTGCGCAGAGGCATGCCCGTTTCGCCATACACGTCCCAGTAGTTTACCGGATAAGATTTGAACTCAAACCCGAGCTCCTTCAGGCTCATCTTCTCTATGCGGCCGTCAGCGGTGGTGCCGGGCACTCCCGGCAGAGCCATGCCGGCGAGGTCTCCTTTTATGTCGGCTAAGAACACGGGAACTCCCATGTCCGAAAAAGACTCCGCCATGACTTTGAGCGTAACAGTCTTGCCCGTACCGGTCGCGCCTGCGATCAGTCCGTGGCGGTTCGCCATCGAAGGATAGATATATACGGGCTTTCCTTCGCCGGAAGTCTTTCCGATCAGTATTTTGCTGTCGTAATACATAAATTACCTCCTACAGGGATCGGTATTTACATCAGTCCGGTCATTTCGCCTGTTTTCTCCTGTAATCCTCATACAGTTCCTCGGTGGCAATGGCCATCTTGGTCACCGCGAACTCGCATTTATCCGGCTCGGGATAGATGTACCAGGTATCCTCCAGGGTATTAAGGTCGACACAGTCACCGTATTTGCCGAGATACTCGTATTCGATGTGGCAGGAATACAGCGAAGGCACGTTCTTTATCATCTCGAACGGATCGCCGTCAACGTCCGTTCCGCGGACCGTAAATCCGTTCATGTCATGCACCAGTGTGCCGTTTCCGAGGCGGATGAACTTCTTCGCGTTCGGCAGGGTATCAACATGCACGGGCAGCACGCCCGATGAATATGTGCCCGCTTCAACCTCACGGCGCACGTTCGCGCGCTCCCACTCATACCAGTCGGGGATATGCGAAAACTCGGTCTCGCCTTTTACCGCGCGCAGCTCAGATAGCTCGGTCATCGCCCAGTCCTTGCCGCATGCGCCGCAGGAAAGGATAGTCCCTTTCGAGCGCATCTTAAACTCGGCGCGGCATGCGGGACACTGATAGAGTATCTTGTGCAGGCCTTCCGCACGGCCCTTGTAAGTGACCCTGATGCCCTTTTCCTTCTGCCATGCGAAATCGTCGTATTGAAATGCCTCGACTATTTTTCTGTTGATCTCATCCACAGGCGCGGATGCCAGTTCTTCCGCGGTATAGAGCAGCTTATACTCGGCCTCTGTGGGCTTTACTCCCCTGTCATGCAGATTCCAGAAGGGCGAATTCACATGATGTCCGTGGCAGATCAGCACAGCCACCGGGACCTTTAGGAGCTTACACAGCTTCCCGAGCGATTCGGGCAGGACTGCCGTCGTACCGCAGAGAGAATACCTCGCCTCGGGGTAGATCACGGCCACATCGCCGTTTTTTACCGTGCGCATGAGCTGGCGGACAAGCATCGTGTCGTTCGTGAATTTCCTCTTGCAGATGCAGCCGACATTGCGCAGGAGCTGCTCTCTGCCTATAAATCCGTCGATCGCCACAACATAATTCGCGCGCATCGGGAAAATGGCCTTTGTCGCCACTTTGAAATCCATGAACGCGTTATGGTTGCAGAGCAGGACAAAGGGCGCCTTAAGCCCCTCAGTACCCTCTTTATGCAGTATATTCTTATGCTTCCATACGTCCGGCATGCTGAGCAGCCAGGTCAGCGGGCGCAGATACCATTTGGTGCGCACCGGGGGCTTTTTCATGTCAAAACGTTCAAATTCCTTTTTCATCGTGTAACCTCTGTGATCGGTGTTTTTTTTAAGTATAGCATATTTCGGGTATAATGCGACTTATTTTCAGAACAACGCAACAGCCCGCAGGCAGCCTTCCTCCCCCGGCCGTCTGCGGACTGTTACGTAGGACAGTATGAAAAAATGATAATGTCAGTTTTTCTTCTTTGCCGCTCTCCTGCCGAGCACCACGCTCTGCAGCAGGATGAAGAAGCACAGCATGCCTCCGGTGGTAATGCTCTGCCACCAGGGATCGTTCAGACCGCTCGAAACAACGATCTTCTTGATGGTAGTCAGCGTCATCGCACCGAAGAAGGTTCCGATCACGTTGCCCACGCCGCCGGTCAGCAGCGTGCCGCCGATGATCGACGAAGCGATCGCGTTCATTTCCATGCCTGCAGCGTTGGTCGCATTGCCGGCACCTGTATGCATCATGAACACATAACCCGAAATACCGCTTAACAGGCCGCTGATCAGATAACTTAAGAAACGCGTGCGCTTGATATTGATACCGAGCATCAGGGCGCTGGTCTGGTTGCCGCCCATCGCGTAGAAGTTGCGTCCGAGGCGGACGTATTTAAGCACTATGAATATCACGGCCACGCACACGATCGCGACGATAACGCCGAGCTCGATGCGTGCGGGAACCTTGTTCCCATTCTTTGCGACATATCCGAGCCAGCCGATCTCCAGCTTCGCGTCCATAAGTTTTAAGAAACCTTCATGCGCGATCTTCTGCGGATTGACCGACAGGATAGTTGTCATGCCCCTCGCGAAGAACATGCCCGCGAGCGTAACGATAAAGGGCTGTATCTCGAGATAGCTGATCAGGAATCCGTGCACCGCGCCGAACGCGAGTCCGATGCCCAGAGCCAGCAGGATCGAGACAAAGATGTTTCCGCCGTTGTTGAGGTACAGCACGCAGCTCATTACAACGAGCGAGGTCACGGCGCCCACGCTGATATCTATGCCGCCGCCGATCATAACGATCGTAAGGCCGCAGGAAACGATGATCAGGCTGGCGTTGTCGTTCAGCATGTCAAATATCTGCTGGGCATGGAGAAATCCTCCGCCGAACAGGATCATGGCGAGAATGTACATCACCATGAAGATACCGATCGTGATCGACATCAGCAGCTGTGTATCGGTAAGGGGCTCCCTGCGAGTCATTTTGTCTTTCTTCATGATTCACCCGCTCCTTTCGCCGATATTTCCGACCTGCCGTTCTTAAAGCGCGACATGAGTTTCTCGAAACGGCTCTTGATCACGGGCGAACCGATGACTACGAGCAGGATGATAACTATCGCCTTGTACGCCTTAACGTCGGTGGATGAAACCTTCATCGCATAGAGCGTTACCGTCAGCATCTGGATAACATATGCACCGATGATGCTGCCGCTGATCCTGAATTTGCCGCCGCCGAGGTTATTGCCTCCGATGGCCACCGCAAGGATCGTATCCATTTCGATATCGAGCAGCAGCGTCTCGTGGTTGATCAGTCCGAGACGGCTCACGCCGATGCTTCCCGATACCGCCACGCAGACACCGAGGATAATGAAGGACAGAAGCTTGATAAATGTTGAATTGATACCGTTCAGACGCGCCGCGCTGCCGTTGATGCCGACGGACTGCGTGAACAGTTCAAGCGATGTAAAATGAAATACCAGTTTGAAAAGGATCGCGACGATCACAACGATGATAATGGGCGTCGGAACCGGGATCCCCGGAATAAAGCCGCCTATTGCCGTGATGATCGGGCTGCTGACGGTCGGTGTCGCGCCGCCGTTTATCCAGTACGCGATCGAACGTCCGCAGGTATAGAGTATCAGGGTCGCGATCATCGGCTGGATCCTGAATACCGCAACGAGCGTGCCGTTAAATGTTCCGAAGAGCATCGCCACAACACATGCGGCGATGAAAGCGATCAGAACCTTTCCGCCGCCGATCGATCCGCCGGATTTAAGCACTTTTACGAAAACGCTGCCCGCAATGGCCGCAGCCGCGCCCACACTTATATCCTGTCCGCCGCAGGCCGCCGTTACCAGTGTCATTCCCATGGCCAGAACGGCAAGTTCGCTCGCGCCGTTGATAATGCTTATCAGATTGCCCGAAAGAACAATGTTTCCGTCATTGTTATGTCCGAGCACGATCCCGAAGAATGAGGGATCCCTGATCAGGTTGAAGATCACGAGCAGGAAGATCGCGACGAGCGGGATCGTCAGCTGTCCGAGGCCCGTCGAAAAGAATTTTGTTTTTTCTTTCTTCATCTCAAGCCTCACCTCCCGCGATAGTTTTCATAACCTGCGACTGATTCAGGTCGCGGCCCTTGAGCTCGCCCACGATGTGCCTGTCGCGCATGACGATAAGGCGGCTGCAGGTACGCAGCATTTCCTCAACCTCAGAGGAAATGAAGGTCACGCTCACGCCCTCCTCCGCGAGTTTGAGCACGAGCTTCTGGATCTCGAGCTTGGTCCCGACATCGATGCCTCGCGTCGGCTCGTCAAGGATCAGATAGTCCGGATGAGTGAGCAGCCATCTGGCGAGTATCACTTTCTGCTGATTGCCGCCGCTTAAGGACCCTACGGGTGTTTCGCGGCTCGCAGTCTTTATGTTCAAAACTTTTATGTATTCATCCGCAAATGCTTCGGATTCGCTGCGGCTGATCGGCTTAAAGAATCCGTTCATTACCTGCAGCGCAAGTATTATATTCTCTCTTACACTGAGCTCGGCGATGATACCGTCGCGTTTTCTGTCCTCAGCCAGATACCCGATGCCGTGCTTCATAGCGTCTATCGGACGCGTGATCTTTACGGGCTCGCCTTTGATCTTGACAGCTCCGCCGTTAACCTTGTCGGCGCCGAAAATGGCCCTGACGCTCTCGCTCCTGCCGGAACCGAGCAGACCGGTAAATCCGTTAACCTCTCCCTTATGTATACAGAAATCAAACGGCATGGCGTCGCTGCTCGAAAGGCCCTCCGCCTCGTAAAATACCTCTTTGACGCTTTCTTTCTCCTCTTCGCCCTCTCCGAGAGCGCTCAGCTCGTCCAGCTCCTTGCCTATCATCTTTGCGACCAGCTCGACCTGCGGCAGATCCTCGGTCAGGTATTCGCCTACCAGCTCACCGTTTCGCAGAACCGTGATCCTGTCGCTGACCTCATAAACCTGCTCCAGGAAATGAGTTACGAAGATAATGCCCACGCCCTGTTTTTTCAGATCTCTCATCAGGTCGAAGAGCATGTTTACTTCTTTGTCGTCGAGTGAAGATGTGGGCTCGTCCAGAATGAGCACCTTACATTTCATGTCCACCGCGCGCGCGATCGCCACCATCTGCTGTACCGCGAGCGAGCAGCTTCCGAGCTGCTGCGTGCTTCTTGCCGGGATTCCGAGGCTCTTCAGGATCTCGTCGGCACGCTGTTCATAGTCCTTACGCTTTATCCACGCGCCGCTCTCCCTGCCGATGAACATGTTCTCGGCAACGGTCAGGTTCGGGCAGAGCGTGATCTCCTGGTAAACGGTACTGATACCCTTGTTCTGAGCGTCCTGAGGCGAACGGATGCTGACGTTTTCCCCTTCGATCGAGATCACGCCGCCGTCCATCTGATAAACGCCCGTAAGTATCTTGATAAGAGTCGATTTTCCGGCTCCATTCTCGCCCATGAGCGCATGGATCTCGCCCTTTCTCAGGGTAAAATCAACATTGTGAAGCGCAAGCACTCCGGGGAAACGCTTCTCTATATGGCGCATCTGCAGCAATGTGCTTTCCTGCATTTTTGAATCCATCAAACTCCTCCTGAAAAACGGCGCAGCCTGTTTTTCCCAGCTGCGCCGTCATAGATCATTCGATTAATGCTTTAATCATTCGCCGAGACCGTAAGTATCGATATCGCTCTGAGTAAGCTTTGTTGCGTCAAAGCCCTTCTCCTCGTTGATGATCTTCTTCGACGAAGGAGCCTTTCCGCTCTTGATCAGATCGCTGATGATCTGAGCCTGGAAAGGTGAGCACTGTCCGTCATAGTTCCACTTGCCTGCGAGCAGTTCTCTTAATGCCCACTTATTGCAGTCGAAGCCCATAACGATAACCTTGCCGTCAACACCGTGGGTGATACCGTTCTCATCAAGAGCCGCAACGGCGCCCTTTGCCATACCGTCGTTCTCTGCGTAGATAACGTTGAAATCTTCACCGCTGTTGATAACGGACTCAACGATCTTCTTAGCTTCTGCCTCATCCCATGTAGCTGTCTGCTGAACAACCTTTGTCATCTTGCCCGAAGCAAACTGAGCGTCAAGAGCACCGGTACGTCCGATCTGTGCGTCGGAACCCATAGCTCCCTGGATGTGGATAACCTTGTACTCGGGAAGGTTCTGGCCGAGGAGCCAGTTAACTGCTGTCTCGCCTTCCTTAGCCATGTCTGAAACAACCGCTGCCTCATAGAGGTCTTCGCTTACATCGATCATACGGTCGAATAAGTAAACCTTGATGCCGGCTTCCTTAGCCTTCTTGAGAACCGCATCCCATCCTGTGGTCTCGGCTGCAGAGATAAGCAGGTAATCAACGCCCTCTGTGATGAAGCCCTGAGCAGCCTGAAGCTGATCGTCGTTCTTGATGCTGTAGTAGGTCTTCAGATCATAGCCGTTTTCCTTTGAGAAAACTGCTTCCATGTCCTTAACGTTAGCCTCGCGGTAACCGGACTCCGAAGGGGGGTTGTTAACAACGCCGACCTTGATGTTTCCCGACTTCTTTGAGCAAGCGCTCATCGAAAGAGCCAGGATAAGAACCAGAACAAGTGCCAAAACTTTTGAAATTTTCCTCATTACATTCTCCTCCTTATATTTAACGCGGTTTCATTGCGTCTGGGATAAGCATAGCTGATTGAATGCATGAGGTAAATCAACGTTCGGTTTGTCTTGGTTAGATTTTATATCGTATTCTTACACGTTTTCGAAAAACGGTTGAATATTGTTTTACTCGGGTTGGTTTTGATACTGCTGCCTG
>JAGCSS010000362.1 GCA_017964055.1 Lachnospiraceae bacterium | reverse complement strand
ATTTCCCTCGGGCTTGATATAGAGACCGAGGCCCGTTCCATCATCGATTTCGTACTTGACAAAACCGGCTGTCCCTGGGAGTGTGAGGTCAATCTTACGATCACCGACAATCCCGGTATCCACAGACTCAATAAGGAGTTCCGTGACATCGACCGTCCGACCGACGTGCTCTCGTTCCCGATGTCCGAGTTCCCGAAGCCCGGTGATTTTACCTGGCTCGACGACGGAGGAGAGGACTGCTTTAATCCCGATACCGGTGAGCTGATGCTCGGCGATATCGTTATAAGTGCCGAAAAGGTACTCGAGCAGGCAAAGGAGTACGGACACAGCGTCAGGCGCGAGTTCTGCTTCCTGATCGTGCACAGCATGCTCCATCTGATCGGTTACGATCATATCGAAGATTCCGACCGTGTTGTCATGGAAGGACTTCAGAAACAAATACTTGAAGATGCGGGAATCAACAGATGAAAGACTTTTTTTCCAGGCTTAAGGATGAGATCATTCCGGGATTTATAAAAAGACTCAAAGAGGACCGGAAATTTTTGTATATATGCATCGGCATCGCGGCTGCGGTGATCATAGCTATCGCCGCCATTATATTTTTCTGTGTCCATACTTCAAAGAAAAGCCCTGACACGGCCATGCCGGACAATACTTCGATCGTAACTGAGGCACCCACACCGACTGCGGTACCCACGCCCACACCGACGCCCGTACCCACTGCGACACCGACTCCCAGTCCTTCGCCGACTCCTACGCCCGATCTCCATATCGGGGAGGTACGCTCCGAGCTCGACGGCGGCTGGATCAAAGAAGAGGTCGCTAATCAGCGTCCGTTCTGCGCTATGCTGAACAATATCATCTACGCCAATCCGCAGAGCGGCGTAGGAGAGGCCAAGATACTCTATGAGGCACTAGTAGAGGGCGGCATCACGCGTCTGATGGGTGTTTACGAAGGCATTACCGAGGATTCGTCATGTGCGACGAGACTCGGCTCCATCCGCAGCGCCAGACATTATTATGTCAGCGTCGCTACCGAATACGACGCGATCTATGTTCATTTCGGCGGAGCGTATTATGCCTATGACAAGATGGAAGAGATGGGCATAAAAGACAATATGGACGGCATGAGCACCGGCGGGGACGTATTCTACCGCGATTACAGCATAGAGGCTCCCCACAACGCATTCTTCTCGTTCATGGGGGCATACCGGTATCTTGAGGAGCGCAAACGCCGCACCACGCATAAGGAGGGCTACACTCCGAACCATTTCACATTTAACGAGGAGCAGCTCTATCCGGCCGATAAGTCACCCGTATATGACGCAGACGGCGCAGTTTTGCCTTATGCGGGCCCTGAGGCGACTCCCGCGTATAAGGTGCTCTTAAGCTATGACCGCTGGACACAGCCTTACATGCTTTACGATCCGGAGACACAGCTATACAACAGATTCCAGTTCGGCGGACAACATATCGATTACAACACGCAGCAGCCGCTGACATTTACGAATATCATCATTCAGATCGTTCATGAATGGGATAAGGATCATAACGATTACCAGGATATGGACCTGACCGACACTTCTGGAAAGGGATATTATATCTCGAAGGGCCAATGCGTTCCGATCACCTGGAAAAAGAACGAAAAAGCCGGCTTCATGATGTATTACGGCTCGGACGGAGAGGTACTGAGCATTAATCCCGGAAAGACATTTATTTCACTGTTCCCTGATTTCAGGGCAGATTACCTCTCGATAGAGGCAGAGCAAAATGACTGAGAAACGTAAAAACGATTACCTGCTGCAGGGCGGCATACTCGCCATAGCAGGCTTGATCACCAGATTCATAGGACTTGTTTACCGTATCCCGCTGACGCGCATCGTCGGGACCGAGGGCATGGCCTATTACAATACCGCATACGAGATATACAATATAGCGCTGCTCGTATCGACCTACAGCGTGCCCGTAGCGGTCTCGAAGCTTATCGCCGACAGGGACTCGCGCGGACAGTACCTGAACTCGCACAGGATATTCAGGGTCGGCATGGCCCTTTCATCCGGCATAGGTCTCGTTGTATCGCTCCTCCTTTTCATATTCGCGAAGAATCTGGCATCCTTCATGAAATGGCCGAGCGCTGCGATACCTTTGAGAGTCCTCGCACCCACGATCTTTGTTTTCTCGATCATGGGCATCATCAGGGGTCTGTTCCAGGGAAAAAGGACCATGGTCCCGACAGCTTTTTCACAGATCATCGAGCAGATATTCAATGCGATATTCAGTATCGTTGCGGCGCTGCTGCTGATCCGCGCGCATAAGGACAGCGCTGAGGCTGCCGCATACGGCGCGGCGGGCGGCACGACAGGTACTCTCGTGGGTGCCGTGTTCGGGCTGATATTCCTTGTATTCATCTATTCGATCAATTCGGAGTATTTTACCCGCAAATGCCTGAAAGACCATACCGGTATACGTGAGAGCGACAAGAACATCGCCAAGATGATCCTGCTTACCATGCTCCCGATCATACTCAGCCAGACGATATATCAGCTGAGCGGCATTCTCGACAACTATATGTTCAGCCGCATACTGTTCGGCAAGGGCATGGAAGAGGCCGAGGAGGCCGTGCTTTACGAGGCTTATTCAAACAAGTACAAATGGCTCTATAACCTGCCTGTTGCGATAGCGTCGGCCTTCGGCGTATCTATCGTTCCGACGCTTTCGGCCACATATAAGAGCAATAACCTCGATTCCGTAAGGACCAAGGTCGCGTCCTCGATTAAGGTAAACATGATCGTCGCGATCCCTTCGGCCATAGGGCTCACATTCCTCGGCGGACCGAT
>JAGCSS010000361.1 GCA_017964055.1 Lachnospiraceae bacterium | reverse complement strand
GCCGACATAGGTCGCGAGATTGACCGTGATCGGGCCCGGAGTGGATTCGCTGACCGCGATCATATCCATTATCACTTCTTCGTCGAGCCAGCCGTAGTAGAGCACTACGTCCCTGATAAGCGGGATGGCCCCGTACGCGCCTCCGAACGAGAACAGTCCTACGACGAGAAATCCGATAAGCAGTTCAAGATATATCATTTCCGTTCACCATCCTCTCCGGACGGCGCGCCCTGTATCACGAATATCACGAGGCTGACGATGGCGGCGACCAGCATGATCCCGATAGATGAGAATTTCCACGAGAAAATGTTTATCAGCAGCATCGCAAGGAACGATCCGCCCATGATGATGCATGGAATGAGTTTCTTTTTCATCTGCTTTATCATCTTGATCGCGACATCGATGATCAGTATTCCGACCGCGATGCGGATACCCCTGAACGCTCCGGCGATCCACGTGATCTCCAGGAAATCGTCCAGGAAAACCGATATCAGGTAGATGATGATAAATGACGGGAGCACCATGCCGACCGTCGCGGCTATGGCTCCTGCCATGCCCTTTTGCTTATAACCGACGAATGTCGCGCAGTTTATCGCGATCGGTCCCGGCGTTGACTCGGCTATCACCGTGACCCTCATCATCTCGTCGTGCGTTATCCATTTTTTCTGTTCGACACAGATGCTCTCAATGATCGAGATCATCGCATATCCTCCGCCAAAAGTGAACAGGCCTATCTTGGCAAAGGTCAAAAATAATGTAAGCAGCATATCTTCTCTTTCTTCCAAAAGTGATCAATGTTGCTTACATTATATCCCAAACCTTTATTTTATTCTATAGTCTTGAGAGCCTCGCTCTTTTCGATCCTGCGGATCTTTAAGAGCTGCAGCGCAGCGACCGCGATATAGCTGCCGATGCCCAGCAGCACCATATTGATGTAGCAGTTGTTGCTGATGCAGTAGGGCAGATATCCGCTCATGCGCTTATACAGATATGTCCTGAATATCAGCCGCATCAGCCGGTCGACCAGAGGTATCGCAAGGAACAGGCTGCCGATGACCACGATCGAGGTCGAAACGATATATAGGCCTCCGATCTCACCCGGCGTAAAGCCGAGGATCTTTGTCATCGAAATGCTGACCGCGTTGCGCTCGATGACCTGCTTGGCGAGCAGATATACCATCAGCACGAACATGATCACGCCGAACCACCGTACCGGTCCCATGAAATCGGCGAACGATTTCCAGAGCTGATCCGCAAAACCGCTCATGGTCTCGCTGTCAAGGACCATATATATGTTGGATGTCGTCAGGCTCTCCAGCTTCTCTTCCGAGAAATAACCGCTGTAGTAATCGGGTGTCTTTCCGAAAGTCGAGTTAAACTCATCTATCTTTACAAATACCGCGAGCGACGCCTCATAAGGGTAATCCCCCGCGACCGTAAAATCATAGTATTTGTCGGAATACTTGTCATAGAGGCTGACCGTATCGCCCTCCTTCAGACTGTATTTATCCATGAATCCGTTCGAGACCAGAGCCTTGCCTTCGGGTATTTCCCGATCGATATAACTGCTGTCTTTAACAATACCGTATACCGATACCTCATCGGTCTTGTATCCCTCGCGGGCAGTCTCGAGCGAAGTGATCGCAAACCGCTCTGCACCGGATTCCGAAGCCTCTTCAGGGGTCTTCAGAAGATACTGGTAACGGCTGATCGTCGTATCCATGATGCGCCTGGAAACTTCATTGAGCAGAGGCTGGAACATCAGTCCGAATATGATTATCGCACCCGCCAGTACGACTCCGACCATCATGGTCACGTAGTTCGACATGTTCTGGAAAATGATGCGGATGCGGAACCTCCAGGTAAACGGGATCTTCGGAGACAGACGCATCGCACGCTTCTTTTTGCTGCCGGATATCTCGCGGCGGAGGAATGAGAGAGGCCTGATCCTGAGCTTCCATATAAGGATCGCGAAGTTGATGACGATCATGATGATGGTCGGGATCAGCGTGGTCTTAAGGAACGCTTCCCTGTTCCACGAAACATGCACGTTGCCGAGAGAATACATCGAGCGGTATATACTCATCATGAAGTCTCTCATCCATGTATATCCGATGATGTTGCCGACGGCCATTCCGATCAGGAACGAGCAGAGCGGCAGTACCGAATAATGCCTTACCATCTCGCCGCGCGTATAGCCGGACGCGCGCAGCGTTCCTATAACGGATGCCTCTTTTGTCAGCGTATTTATGGTCGTAACGGCCACTATAAACGCAAGCACGGCCACAACGATATACAGGAACATGGATATCGCGGCGCTGTCGCCGTTCATATCCTCACCGGCAAAATTGATAGCCTTGTTCTCGTAATCCGAGAGGAAATCGGTTACCTCGAGCATCGTAAGCCCCTGCTCTCCCGCCATCGCTCGCATGTAGATCGCGGTATTCGCTTCCGTCAGTTCGTCGCGCAGAGCATTCAGCACCTTTTCCGACGCATCGCGCTTTTCTTTATCCGTTTCCGCCTCAGTGTTGTATCTCCATGCGTAGTTTACGGTCACATGCTCTGACGAAAATGCCTCAAACCCCTCTTCGGTCATCAGTCCGATCCCGAAGCTGTCCTTATCAAACATCAGGTCCGCATTGTCCTTAAACAGAGCTCTGTAATTGGGGAGAGCCACAAAGCCCGCGATCGTAAGCTCATGCCCGTCAACCGGTATGCGGTCGCCGATCTTCAATCCGTGCGCCTCCGACTGGAGATTGTCCAGAACTATCTCATCGTTTCTTTCGGGGAGTCTCCCTTCAAAAACTTCGGGAATATTCACGCTGTCTGAGACCGTATAGACCCTGAGCGTCCTGCCGTTGTTGGTCTCTTCGAAATAATCGGCGGGGTAAAAAACAATGTCCGCTTTTTCGGCCACGGCTTTCATGATCTCGTCATCGGGGCGGATGTTAAATGAAAGATGGCCGTTCTCCACGCGGTTATTCTTCAGATTTCCGTAATACGAATCTGCCACGTCGGCGTTGGCCGCAAGAAAGCCCGAGACCACCGAAACCACCATTACTATGAAAAGAAAGATTACGAGGTATTTACCGAGATCGGACTTCAGCTCGCGGAAAAACCTCTTGTTCATGGGATTCTTCATCGCAGGCCTCCTTACCACTCGATCTCGGAAACGGGCATGCGCTTCTCGTTCAGATAATTGCTGTGCACGCGTCCGTCACGGAGTTTTACGACTCTGTCAGCCATATGCTTCAGCGCATCGTTGTGGGTTACCATGATGATGGTATTGCCGTACTCGCTGTTGATGCGTTCGAGCAGAGTGAGGATCTCTTTGGAAGTGTTGTAATCGAGTGCGCCCGTAGGCTCGTCACAGAGGAGTATATCGGGATTTTTGATGACCGCGCGTCCGATAGCGGTACGCTGCTGCTGTCCGCCCGAGAGCTGGTTGGGAAGCTTGTTCCTGTGCTCATAGAGGCCCAGTGTCTTTAACAGGCTGTCAACCTCCAGAGGCTTTTTACTCAGATATGCGCCGACTTCGATGTTCTCGCGCACGGTAAGATTGGGGATGAGATTATATAACTGGAATACATAACCGAGATGGTTCCTTCGGTACTGTGTGAGCCGCTTTTCGTTCATGTCCGCGGTCTTCTCATTATCGATCATCACATAGCCTTCATCGGCGTCGTCGATGCCTCCGATAATATTAAGAAGAGTTGATTTTCCGCTGCCGGACGGTCCGAGCAGCACGCACAGCTCTCCTTTTTCGATCGAGAGGTCCACGCCTGTCAGCACCGCCGTTCGCGCCTCTCCTTCACCATAGTGTTTCTTTACGTTTTTGATCTCCACAAAACTCATTTTCCTGACTCCTTCCTATATACGTTAAAAGACCGGATATGCTCACGCCATATCCGGTCTCACTGTTTTCATATAAAAAAGGGCAGGATCCATGTATGGCAAAGCATACATGAGTCTCGCAAATTAAAGCAAGCCAGGCAAAAAACCGCCAGGATGTTGACTTGCTGCTCTTAGGTTAGAGCTTGCTACTCCCCCATGGGTTTGATCTAATTATAGGCTTCTTCAGCGAATATGGCAATCGCCAAAATAGACAAATTAGTCCCATCTAACTCGCTCTGAATTGGTAAATAAGCTGCAAAACGGAGTGAAAACCACAGGATAATACATTGAGTGCATGATCGCCGACATGCTAAAATAATACTGCAATCCGCCGGCTTAAGGCGGCTGCAGTCCATTTAAAAATACATATACGGGAGGCACAGCATGAACATCGCAATCTTGGGTGCAGGCGGCATCGCAGGCACGGTATCACGGACACTTGAACAGATGAAGGAAATAAACTGCTATGCGGTAGCTGCGCGCGATCTTGCAAGAGCGGAGAAGTTCGCCGCCGATCACGGCTATGCCCGCGCATACGGCAGCTATGAGGAGATGCTCTCAGATCCCGCAGTGGAGCTGGTGTACATCGCCACGCCTCATTCACATCATTTTGAACACATGAAGCTGTGCATAGAGCACGGCAAGCCCGCGCTCTGCGAAAAGGCCTTCTGTGAGACCGCGGAGCAGGCACGTGAGATCGCGCGCCTCGCCAAGGAGAAAAAAGTCTATGTCGCAGAAGCCATCTGGCCCCGCTACATGCCTTCGCGCACTCTGATCAATGACGCTCTCGCGAGCGGCATCATTGGAAAAGTCTACACCCTGACCGCCAACCTGTCATATCCTATCTCGCATGTCGAGCGCATCATAAGGCCCGAGCTCGCAGGCGGCGCGCTGCTCGACATCGGCGTGTACGGCATCAATTTCATGCTGATGCACTTCGGCGAGGATATCGAGCGCATCGAGTCATCTGTACGTTTCGCCGACACCGGCGTGGACAGCGATGAATCGATCACCGTATTCTACCGCGACGGGCGCATGGCCGTACTCACGCACAGCATTTACCCTCGCTCGGACCGCAAGGGCATATTCCACGGCGATAAGGGCTACATGGTCGTTGAAAACATCAACAACCCTTCCGACATAAATATATATGATACTTCCGACCGCCTGATCAAGCACATCGAGATTCCGAAGCAGATCAGCGGCTACGAATATGAGTTCATCGAGAGCATCGACTGCATCAAAAACGGCCTCACCGAAAGCCGTTCGATGCCGCTTGATGAATCTGTTAAAATGATGGAACTGATGGACACCGTACGCAGAGGATGGGGCAAATAAGCCCCATCCTTTTTTAATGTGGTTTTAACCTTCCTTCAAAGACAGATTAATCTTTGCGCCGTAAACTGTGATCAAGACAAAACACGGAAATAAAGACTCAAAGAAACGGAGGGTCAGGACATGACGATGACAATAATCACAATCTTCATAGGGCTTGGAGCATTTATAGATCTGTTTGAATATGCGATGAAAGAATCCTGGGGCGTGGCTCAGGTTGTAACATTCCTTGTCGCGCTGCCCTTCATCATCACGCTTCTGGTGATAGCCGGTCTGAACATCCCGGCGATCACGTTCACCATCGGAGCGTGGATATTCGGAAGGTTTACTATATTTAAGAAGAGCGAGCCTTCGGCAAAAAGAACCTTAAAGGATTGCCGCAACACATGATTAATACGATCTTAACCGATTGTTTACCTTTTGTTAATCACCCTTCGCAGGAAAGCATGTATAATAGATTCAGAAAGGGTGGTGGAGTTAACATGACAGAAAAAGAACTGGACAATGAAATTCAGGCAAGCCTGAAGCGGATAGAAAACAGTCTCCCGGCGATCATGCCCCGTCTTTCGGAGGACATGATCCGGGATAATCTCATGTCGGACGAGTTCCTGGATTTCGTTAAAGTAAATATGCTTCCGATCGAGCAGATGATGACTTTCTATCAATGCGCGATCATGCAGGTCGAGACCAAGTTCAAGATACTTAACGAACAGTTCTCCCTGAACCTGGATCGCAATCCCATTGAATCGATCAAATCCCGCGTAAAATCATACGAAAGCATCATGCGCAAGATCCGCCGCAAAAAGATCGGTCTTTCGGTGGAAGACATCGAAGAAGGTCTTAATGACATCGCCGGCGTGCGTGTGGTCTGCTCATACATAGACGATATCTACCTGCTCGCGGACTGTCTGCTGCAGCAGGACGACGTAACACTCGTCGAGCGCAAGGACTACATCAAGAATCCCAAGCCCAGCGGCTATCGCAGCCTGCACCTGATAGTGGAAGTACCGATATTCCTGCACAATGAAAAGAAATCGGTAAAGGTCGAAGTTCAGCTGCGCACGATCGCAATGGACTTCTGGGCAAGCCTCGAGCATACGCTCCATTATAAGCGCTCCGAGAAGGAATTCACCGGCTCCGAGGCCGAGGAACTGGCCGGCGAGCTGTCCGAATGCGCCGCGGAAATATCGCGTCTGGACAGACGTATGCAGGAGATACGCAACCGGATAACGGAGCTGTAAAAATGTACCCGAAATTAAAAGAGCTCATCTGAGCTCTTTTTTCTTTGCCAGTATCTTCTCCACTGCTTCATCGATCCGCGTTTCCGGGATCTCGCCGTTAGCCACGGCAGCTTCGATCGCCTCGACCGCAGCGTCGAGGTCCGGAGGCATCAGCAGAATGTCGACGCCTGCCTTCACCGCCATTACTGCGGCTTCGCCTTCCGCGAGGTCCTTGGTGACTGCGCCCATGTTCAGGGCGTCGGTGATAACGAGTCCGTCGTAACCGAGCTGCTCTTTGAGCACCGTCGTCAGCATGTATTCGGACAGAGAACACGGCGTATTGTCTCCGAGTATAGCCGGAACCGAGATATGCGCAGCCATTACCATATCGACGCCCAGCTCTTTCGCCTTCGCGAAGGGAATGATCTCGCAGGCCATAAGCTCCTCGAGCGATTTGTCAGTGTACGCGAGGCCCTCGTGCGTGTCGGCCTCTACCGCTCCGTGTCCCGGGAAATGCTTGAAACAGCTGAGTATCCCGTACTCCTGCAGTCCGTCGGATACGGCCGCGGCATACTCCGTGACCTTCCCGGGATCATCGCCGAACGACCTGTCCCCGATGATCTTGCTGCCCGGAGCGGTCAGCACGTCCGCGTCAGGGGCGAAATCCACGTTAAACCCGAGATCACTGAGGTATTTCCCTATGTACTGTCCGGTCTCAAGCGCATCTTCCACCGTGGCGATATTCTTCATCGGCCCCGGATTCTCTATGCCGAAAGCGGGATTATTCGCTATGCGCGCCACTTTGCCGCCTTCCTCGTCAACGCACAGGAACAGCCGGGGCAGTCCCGCCTCCTTGGCATATTCCTGAAGCTGAGCAAGCATCTCCCGCGTCTGATCGGGGTCCTGCAGCTGATCCTCAAAAAAGATCACGCCTCCCACCGGGTACTTCTCGAGCGCCGCGAGCTCTCTCTTCCCTGCAGAGGTCATATTCCAGTTTCCTAGCTGTTCGGGCGTGATCACGCACATCTGCAGTATCTTCTCATGCAGTGTCATTGCGCTGATATCATATGCTCCGCTGAATAATCTGTATTCCATCTCTTCCATATCGATCAGTCTGTAACCGGTCGTTTTTTCCCTTTCAAAATCATATTCCGCATTTATCGCTCCCTGTACCGTTCTTCCCGTGTCGGGATCCGTCCAGGTTGCGTAGGCTCCCAGAGTCAATTCGCCGTCGATGATCACGGGTGCCGGAGGTGAACAAAGCAGTATCGGCTCAAAAGGAAGGTCCGCGTATACCTTCGAGTTCAATACCTCGCACTAATCCCAGTCCGCAGTATAAGTATCCAGGATATACCTGAATTCCCTGTCCGTCTCCCATCCGTCTCCGAGCTCGGCTTTATACAGATCGGTCAGTATCTCCTCCGGTGATATATAGTTGTCCGGCCTGACGCATTGCTCCGGATATGTCAGCCAGTTAAGAGAGGCGGTTGCATCGGCGTACCGGTCATACGAATAGCCCGCGTCAAAGAATATCTTTGCGGACTTCACATCGGAATCGGTGCTGAAAAACAACTCCTTCACTCTTTCCGTACCGTAGATATACTCTAGCCCCGACAAAAACTGGCACGATTCATAGTACGACTGTGTCGCGCCCGTAAAATACTTTGCGGTGAACAGTTCTGCGCCGCTTTCCACGATATAGTCCGTCGCGCAGAGCGGCTGTGCCCTGCTCATGTCCGCATCCGACAGATTAAGGAAGTCAGTTAATGTAAGCACCTTATCGTCCAGGAAATAATACCAGTCATCATAGTCACTCCCGGCTTTGTGGTCCACAAAATGCATGAGCTCATGGAATACGGTAGCGGGCCAGCGGTGATCGATGGGTTCTTCCCTTCTCGTATTGACCATGACCGTATTCATGTCCCAATGATATTCGCCGCGATGCGCATCTGTTATCTCGTTATCAATGATGCTCAGGCCTGCCTCACTTTCCAGCAGATATTCGCAGTCGATATACTCCGTATTATCCGCGATCACGGGAAATATCCGGTACAGTATTTCTCTGTATCCGCTCAGATTCTCGTTACTCTCAGCCGTTTCGGCAAAATCCAGGAACAGGGCATACTCGCCGTGCAGGTCCTCTTCTCTCAGTCCGTGCGCAGCCGCAATGCGGACCGCCTCATCGATCGCCTCCTGCGGTACAGGAGTGGGTGTAGGCTCGGGAGTCGGTGTGGCTGTCACATCCGGCCCGGAAGTCACCGCAGGCTCTGCGGCATCGGTCGGCGTCGGCACCTCCGTCTGTTTCGGCGCTTCCGTCACGGTTATCACCGGCGTCGGGCCGGAATTCTCCCCATTGGCCGCATTCTTAGAACAGCCTGCCAGCAGGCAGGCCAGGATCAAAACCCCGCAAAGGGTCAAAAAACGATTTTTCATTTCAAAAAACTCCCACAACGCTGCTTTTTTATCCTCTACGCGCTTCCCTCAGCGGCTCGTCCCACAGCACTTTGCCCCCTGCTTCTGCTGCGACGGCATCGACCGTCTCACGGAACGAATCCAGAAAAGCCTGCTCTTTCTTCTTAGATCTGCGGCCCTTGCCTTCGTACAGGACTTTTTCGAAGAAGGCATCGTAGGACACCGCAAAATCCTCATCGTTCTTATGCGGGAAAAATGTCACTCCCGCGGTATACCTGATCTGCCCGGCCTCCGAATCCGAGACCAGCATCACGAGCGCGGCCTTGCGCTTTACTCCGTTAAAAGTGCCCTGTGCTTTGAAATACTGCTCATAAACATTGATCGTCGCCATATCAGTCCCCCTTCTTCGCGTTCTTTATGCTGTCCGCGGTCTCCTCGATCCACTCCGTGTAATAGTCATAAGGCTGCTTGATCATGTAGTCGAGAAGCTTATTTAAGCGCTCGCAGTCCTCGTCTGCGCCCCGGCCGGCGTACTGTTCGGGATCGCGGTTCACCCGCACTTTGTGGGTATAGCTGTCAGACAGTTCCACGATAAATATGCAGAATCCGGTCCAGCTCCTGTGGATATAGAGCGTATCGCCCTCCATATACCAGAACCATT
>JAGCSS010000360.1 GCA_017964055.1 Lachnospiraceae bacterium | reverse complement strand
TGTCCCACGGAACGACAGTGACCTTGCATCCGCGGCGGGCCAGGCTCCTCGGGATATTGCGCTTCATGCCGCAGTCGATGGCCACAACATGGTTGCTCTGGAGAGGGTAGAGATCGCTGATCTTTGCCGTGCTCCAGTCGTAGGTCTCACGCGTGCTGACCTGCGCCACAAAATCCGTTGCGGGCACCCAGGCTTTGAGCGCCGCGACCGCGTCTTCCGTCGAAATCCCCGCATCACAAATATACGCCCTACAGGTACCGTAATTACGAATGTATCTGCCGAGCGTTCTGGTATCAATACCGTAAACACCCACGATGTCAAATTCTTTCATGACGTCCTCGAGGGTTCTGGTATAACGGAAATTTGAAGGTTTTTCGCAATATTCTCTGACTATGAGACCCGATACGGAGGGTCTTAAGGTTTCGTAATCGTCATCACACATACCGTAATTGCCGATAAGCGGATAAGTCATCACGACTGCCTGCCCCGTATAAGAAGGATCGGAAACTATTTCCTGATAACCGACCATAGAAGTGTTGAACACCAGCTCGACCATACGGTTTTCCGGTGATCCGAAGCCGGTACCCACAAACTCGAGACCGTCTTCAAGCACGATTTTTTTGTTCATGCGATTCAGTTCCATTTGTCTGCTTTCCTCTTTGAATGTAAGGGAGTTGACTCCCCGACTCTTAACCTTTTCAATCTATGTTACACCAAAGATGAAAGCTTGTCACACTAAATGATTTTGTTTTTTACACTAAAAAATTATAGAGGACAGAACGGGTCTGTCCTCTGTAACGAACTTATCTGAATCATTCTGTTTCGCCGGCCGTTTTGACCTTGTCCTTCGGAAGATACTCCGAAAGGGTCCGCTCGAGATCTTCGGGCTTTGTGGGCTTCGTGAGATAATCGTCAAAGCCCTCAGACAGATACATCTCCCTCATGCCCTCTATGGCGTTTGCGGTCAGGGCGATAACGGGACTGTCAAAGTCCGGATCCTCCTTAAGTCTGTGGAGCGTCTCTATGCCGTCCATGCCCGGCATCATATGGTCGAGCAGTATCAGATCGTATTTATTCTTCGCGCAGAGCTCGATGCCTTCCTTGCCCGAGAGCGCCTGATCGACATTAATGCCGGTCTGCTTCAGCAGTCCCTTTACGACCATGATGTTTACAGGCGAATCGTCGATAACGAGTATCGTCGCCTCAGGTGCCGTAAAGCTGGGCTCGTAGGGCTTTCTCTCCTCGCGGCCGCTTTCGGTGTCGCTCAGTTCTCCGATCTTGCCGGGTCCTGCGATCTCCTGAATGATATACGCGGTAAAGGTCGAACCCTCGCCGTATGTGCTCTTTACGTCTATCTTTCCGCCCATCATGTGGACCAGATTGTTCGATATCGCAAGTCCGAGACCGGTTCCCTCAATGCCCTTGTTGCGCTGCATCTCAAATCGCTCGAACTTGTTGAAGAGTTTTGTCATGTCCTCGGGCCTTATTCCGATGCCGGTGTCCTCGACCTCGAACCTGAGCATCACGAAATGATCGTGATCCGCATTTTCCGCGTCCGTATCGCCCTCAGCGCCGACGCGCAGGGTAACGGAGCCTTTCTCGGTATATTTGACGGCATTGTTCATGATATTGAGCAATACCTGTCCGATCCTGTTCTCGTCGCCGTGCAGATCGTTCGGCAGCTCCGGATCTATCTCCACCTTGAGTTCCAGATCCTTTTTCTTCGCGAGCTCACCGATCTGGTTCGTAATGTTCCGGATCAGGTCTCTTAAACTGTAATCCGCGGAAACCAGTTCCAGCTTGCCCGATTCGATCTTTGTGAAATCGAGGATATCGTTGATGATGCTGAGCAGATTCGTGCCCGCATTCCTGATATTCTCGGAATAATTCCTGATATCTTCCTCGCCCGACTCACGGCTGATCATCTCATTCATTCCGAGGATCGCGTTGACGGGTGTCCTGATCTCATGCGACATATTCGCAAGGAAATTCGACTTCAGCTCACTGACATGCTGAACATAGCGTTCCGCGTCGAGTATGCCCGAGATGTCCTTTACGAAGGTGAACACGCCCGAGAAAAGCATCAGATACATGCCCACGATGAAGGGATACGCGTCATGGTTATCATAAGTCGTAACAAGTCTTATCGCCTGGAAAATGGCAGCCACGAACAGCGCGACAAAACCGCTGACCAGGAAGAAATATCCCTTCGCGCGCTTTGTGACCACATCGATGACGATCGTCACTATCATCGTAACGAGCATGATGATGCCGGCTATTCCGATGTACGGAAGATTGTCCTGGAAAGAACGGATACCGGTGAAATGGCTGATCGCGACGATAACATCGGTGATGAGATATATGAGACCGACGATCATCAGCAGCAGCTCGTGTCTCCTGCCCTGCGCGTAGTTAAGGCACAGCAGGAAAAAGAACGGAATGGTCATTACCAGCATATATTCCATCGGACCGTCTACGTAATAGTTCCGCATGGCGATCTGGTAAAGGAATGAGTCGAAGATAAACCACAGCGACAGCAGCATGATCCCGATCGCAAGGTTGACTATATAGAATTTCCTCTTGTAGATGAAGCGCATCACGATCGTAACGACCGAGAACATCAGCGCGAGTATGAAAAGGATCATCGCAGCGATAAACTGCGTTCCGTCCTTTTTGAGCATGTAGAGGATCATGCCGATCTTATCACCGATCAGCACGGCGTTGAAATTGGTGTTGTCCTTGCCCTCGTCATAGCACTCGAGCACGATCGCCTGCCCCGCGTCGCGGGCATGCAGCTCCACCAGCATATAGTGGCTCTTAACGTAGCCGCCCGGGAGCGGATTATCGCTGCTGTCAAAATCCAGACGAAGCTCGCCGTTCACATATACCCTCATGCTCCTGTTAGTCAGGAAGCAAGCGTAAGAATTCTCGTCCACAACGCCGGGGAGCCTCGAAGTCAGCGTTACCGTGTCTCCGACCCCGATCTCGAGCGATCCGGGGAAGCGCACGTGGCGGACCTCACCGTCTGAGTCCGCGTATGACCATGTATTGTTGAAAACCTCACAGCTGCCGGTGAAATAATGAGTCGACTGAGTGAAAAACTGGCCATAGATAAAGAACCCGAGTATGCACGCAAGGATGATACTCAGTCCTATCTGCACCGTCTTAAAAAGTATCGACGATTTCGTTTCGCCGTTAACGCCGGTTTTTTCCTTCATATCCGCTCCTTCTGCAAGCCGCTTCAGCGCTTATGCAGAATTCCCATTTCTGTCAGTTTGTTTTTAAGCTCCTCGGAAGAGGTACAGTGCACGCCCGTGCCGCCCGCCGTCTCCCATTCGGAGATATTCTTGGTATAATCGTCTATCAGGATGTCGTTCCTGTTATGCACAAAATCCTTTTTTTCCGCGCGTGAGACCGTGTGGACGATAACTCCCTCGGGCAGGTATCTCCTGACCCAGGAATTCTTGTCCTCGGCCGCCGTAACGATGCCGCGCCGGGGCTTCGGTATCCCCGAGAGTATCCTGCACCGGTCACCGTACTCGGCATACAGCTCTTCAAATATCTCTATGCTTCCGGGTATAGGCTCAAGACTGTCGTAAAAATGGGGGTAGTTGCGCATGGCTCCAAAGAGCTCCTCGTCGCTCTCCGCCGTAGAATGCTCCTGATCGCGGGGCTCGAGATGCAGCAGCTCCTTAACCCCTCTGGCAAAATCCGACAGTACTCCGTCCATATCAAAATAAATATACCCAACTTCAGCCATATACAATCTCCGTATTGTTCAGAGAACATGTGTAGGTTTCGTAAAACTACACATTCTTCAAATCACTATCCGCACAGATAAGATATTTTATCACTCTTCTTTTGTTTTTGCAATAATATCTTGAAGATTTCTCTTATACTTATGCGCGCCGGGACATGAGTATGTCCTCATACAGGCAGCGAAGGATCTCTCCCACGCTCCAAGCCTGCGCATAGCAGCCTCTGCCGTTGTGAGGCGCGTCACCGTCGAATATCTCGCTGACCGAGCCGATGCAGTTCTCAAACAGGTGTGCCTTGACCGGAGCGATGAGCTCTGCCGCATCGCGGCGAGCCTCTTCCGTACGGCCGTGAGTTTTTACATAGGCCGTGATAAAGGCTCCGAGCAGAAATCCCCATGCGGTACCCTGATGATACGCGTGATCGCGCTTTTCGAGCGAGCCGAGATAGATCGGATGATAATCGGGATCCGCCGGATCAAGGGAGCGCAGACCGCATCCCGCATACAGTTTTTCCTTAACGGCTTCGACCACACTGAGCTCAAATTCGGGATCGAGCAGGGAGTACGGCAGACTGACCGCGTATATCTGGTTCGGGCGCAGTCTGGGGTCGTTCCCGGCGTCAACCGCGCTGTTCCATGCGAAATCCTCAGCTTCTCCGGCATCACATGACGTATCCGCCTTTTCTCCGGAATCGGATGATCTCCTGCCGGGCAGGCTGTCTGCGTCACAGTCCACTACATCAAACAGGTATCCGCCCTCTTCGTACCAGAAACGCTTATTGAAACTGTCTTTTACTTTATCCGCGAGCGCCGCGTATTCTCCCGCATCGGGGTCGCCGAAGTCCTTCGCGAGTCTCTCTGCGATCCTCAGCGCATTGTACCAGAGCGCGTTGATCTCGACAGGCTTGCCGTGGCGCGGTGTAGCCACCCAGTCGCCGACGCGCACATCCATCCAGGTCACCTGATCGAAGCCTCCGCCCGCGTGTATCAGGCCGTCTTCGTCCATCTTTATCGAGAAATGCGTGCCGTGCTTATAACCGTTGATTATTTTCTTCAGGCAGGGCCAGATCTCGGTCCTGATGAATTCGCTGCGCAGACCGTGATCCGGGACTTTTCCGGGCTCCCGGTCCGTGCCCTGCAGCATGCCGCTTTCTCCGCCCTCACGGATGCCTGTCGTATACTCGAGGTATTTATGCACTGCATAGAAATACCACAGTGATGCGTCCGCGGTATTGTACAGAGGCTCCTGGCCGCCGTCGGGGAACATGTTCGGGATCAGTCCGTCCTTTTCGTACCGGGCAAAGGTCTTCAAGATCGCTTCTGCCTCATCAAACCGCCCCGTAACGAGCGTAAGACCCGTAAACGCGATCATGGTGTCACGTCCCCAGTCCGTGAACCACGGAAGCCCCGCAAGGACCGTAGAAAGCCCCGTAGAGCTCCTGTATGCGATGAAATTGTCGGCAGCCTGAGCCAGTGCCTCGAACAGCATACTGTCCGAAACGTCCGCAGGACTGCCAAGGATATGCTTATGCCTCGGAAAGGCTTCCGGATCCCCGAGTGCGATATTGACCAGTTCTCCCGCGCGTTCTCTCGAGGTGTTGATGACCGCCTGCGCCTCGTCAGCGATATTAATATCTTCTGAGGCTGCGTTATCGTTACTCGCTTTATCCGCGCCCTGTATCACCTCACAGATGCAGCCTATGACTTTCGTTTCACCGGCTCCGATCTCATACACGATATCATACGGTTTAAAAGCGCAGTCCAGTCCCTCAGCCTCGTTGTCGGTCTCGGTCTTAAGGCAGATCCCGGTATCGTATTTTTCGCTGCGCTCCTGCAGCCTGCCCGGGCTGAACGTGAACCGGATCGAGACATGTTCTTCGGAGTGAGGCACAACTGTTATCCTTCCGTCTGCGCCGGATCCGTTTCCCGCAGCATATACCGCCTCATGCCCGTCTGCGTCGGAGCCTTTTACTGCTGCATATGTCTCCTCATGCTTGCCTGCGTTCGGAGTACATACGCAGGCACAGTCTGCGGGCAGCACCTCCTTTATGGTTCCCGGTGTATGCGGGCTGCTGTGCTCCCTCCAGTTGAACAGAGGCGTCACGATGAACTTTGCGGCCTCGCCGAGATTCTCTATACGATAGATGAGCGCGCACCCGTTCGCGCCGTTCTTCATCGCCAGAGTCTTGCGTATACGCAGACTGCCGACCTCATAAGAAAACGTCACCGCGCCGTCACTTAAGAAAGACTTCATGTAACGGTTCCCCTCACATGCAGTCTCTCTGCCGTCCTTCATATGTACGGATGCCGAAATATCCGTTATGCATTCGCTCGCGATCACGCGCTCCTCGGTCTTTGTGAGCGCTATGAATCTCTCCACGGGAGGATGAAGGCTCGCTATCAGATAGCCCTGATGTGTCCTGTTCAGAGCGCCTGTTACCGAGCCTCCCGCATATCCTCCTATACCGTTTGTAAGTACCCATTCACGACGAAGGTCCGCCTCAAGCGGACCTCCAACGTTCAGTTCAAATCCGACCATTATCTGATTTCCTTTACTTCGTAATCCTGATCCTCAACCGCTTTTTTCAGCACATCATCGGGAACATCCTCGGAAAGGAGCACGCGCGCGGTACCCGCATCATGGCTCACCTCTGCCGAAACCACTCCCTTGACTGCCTCAAGTGCCTTTTTAACCCTGGCCTCGCAGTGAGTGCACATCATACCGTCAATATACATAGTCTTCATATCTTTGTCATCCTTTCCGCCTTCCGGCTGTGTATTATCCTGTCTCTGTCCGTCCTCCGGTGCCTCATCCGCCATGCGCTGACTTCTTTTCCCTCGCGGCCTGTCCTTAGACGCGTCAAATACTTTGAACAGGTTCAGCCTCAGAGCGTTTGTGACTACGCAGAAGCTCGACAGACTCATCGCCGCCGCGCCGAACATCGGGTTCATGCTCCATCCGAACAGCTTAACATACGCACCCGCAGCGAGCGGTATGCCTATAACGTTATAGATGAATGCCCAGAACAGGTTCTCCCTGATATTCCTGAGCGTCGCCCTGCCGAGTCGTATCGCGGCGGGAACGCTCCTTAAGCTGTCCTTCATCAGGACTATATCCGCAGCGTCTATCGCGATATCGCGGCCCGCTCCTACCGCAATTCCTATATCCGCG
>JAGCSS010000359.1 GCA_017964055.1 Lachnospiraceae bacterium | reverse complement strand
CTTGGAAAGAAAAAGATGATGGAGCTGAAGACCACCAATCCGGAAAAGATAGCGGTCAACGGTCTTTCGCTCGAGACAAGGGAGGGAGAGATCTTCGGTCTCTTGGGACCGAACGGCGCAGGCAAGACTACGACTCTCCGCTGTGTGGCGACACTTTTAAAGCCCACGGACGGCGATGTCAGCGTCTGCGGTTTTGACACTGTCAAGCAGGGTGCGGATGTACGTGAGAATATCTGCTTCCTGACCAATGAGATCAAGTTGGACACCAATTTTACCGCGGACTACATGTTCAAATTCTTCGGCGAGCTGCACGGCATGACCCCCGAGGCCATTGAAAAGAGGCAGGAAGAGCTCTTTACGCAGTTCGGCATCAACGAGTTCAAGGACAAAAAGATCGAAGAGCTCTCGACCGGTATGAAGCAGAAGGCAGCCATTGCCGTCAGCCTTGTACACGATCCCAAGGTAGTCATCTTCGATGAGCCCACCAGCGGACTTGACATCATCACGGCCAGAGTGGTTACCGATTACCTGAAGACTTTAAAGGAGCAGGGTAAGACGGTCATCATCTCGACTCATATCATGAGTGAGGCAGAGAAGCTCTGCGACAGGATCGCCGTTATCATCAACGGTCAGAAGGCCTGTGAGGGAACCCTGCCCGAGATACTTGAGAGTACCGGCGCGGATGATCTTGAGGAAGCATTCTTCAGGTTGTACAAACAGTACAATCCTGAGAATTAAGGAGGTGGAGTCATGAAAGGTGCAGGAATCATTATTCGTAAAGAGCTCAAGCGCGTATTCGGCGACAAAAGGCTCGTATTCAGTTTATTTATTCTTCCCGCTATCCTGATGATCGGTATCTACAGCCTGATGGGCAATCTGATCAAATCGATGGAGAGCGATATCACGGAGCATGTCTCCGAGGTGTATATTGTCAATGCGGATCAGGGCTTTAAGAAGACCGCGGACCAGATGGATTACGCAATGACTGCCAACATCACTTATCTGACCGATGCCGAGTATGCTTCGCAGAAGGCCGGGCTCGAAGATAAGGTGCTGAACGGTAACGCCGAGCTGATCGTTGTATTCGACAAAGACTTTGAGAATACGGTTGCCGCTTACACCAAGGCAGGAGATGCGACTCCTACAGTCAATGTATTTTTTAACGATTCGGAAAACTATTCGTCACAGGCTTACAGCGTATTCTCGGGCGTGCTCTCATCTTACCGCACGAACCTGCTCGCGCAGCGTCTCGGCGATCTCGACCAGCTGAACGTATTCACACAGAACGATCAGCGCATCGTAAAGGAAGAAAAGGCCAACAACAGATTCATCTCGATGATGCTGCCTTACCTGATCACGATGCTCCTGTTCGCAGGCGCGATGAGTGTCGGTGTTGACGCGATCGCCGGTGAAAAGGAGAGAGGAACTCTCGCTTCGATGCTCCTGACTCCCGTAAGCCGCGATGCTATCGTAGTCGGCAAACTCGTTTCGATGGCGATCCTTTCGAGCCTCTCGGCTATCGTTTATGCGGTTTCGATGATCGTAGCGATGAGCGTTATGGGTTCGACGATGGGCGAGCTCGCGGAGAACGGCTTCGGCAACGTATCCTTCGGCCCCACACAGTGCCTGATGCTGCTCGCGATCATGCTGGTAATGGTTTACCTCTATGTAGCGATCATCGGTCTCCTGGCTGTTCTCGCGAAGGACACCAAGACAGCGAGCACATACATCTCACCTGTTTACATCGTTGTTATCATCGCAGGCATGCTTACGATGTTTAACTCGGGCAAGTCTATCCCCACCGTCAGATACGGTATCCCGATCTACGGCAATGCACTCGCGATCGCGGATCTGTGCAGCAATGAGCTTACCAGCGTAAACTTCCTCGCTTCGATAGGCGGAACGCTCCTGCTGGCGATCATCATCACCGTTGCGGTAGGACGCGCGTTCAACAGTGAAAAGATCATGTTCAATGCATAATGCGGCATTGATTTAAAAGAGAATATCTGAAATAATGAATACCGTGGAGGCAACAGCTTCCACGGTATTTTGCGCGATAAGCGAATGCCCGGTATAGCGGAGACATCAAGCAGGAGGATCGTCAGTATATATGGCTTTTGAGATAGAGACAGGTTATTTTGATGCACGGAAAATCGCCGCCAGCGGGCAGGTCTTCAGGATGTATGAGGCCGGGGCGGGGGCGTTTGATGTATATTCGGCGGATAAGCATCTGAGGCTGACCGAAGAGCGGCGTGAGGATGGGCAGTCCTGCACCGGTACGGACGGTCCGGAGAAGGATAATGTCATACTGCGCCTGTATTGCCCTGAAAAGGACCTCCGGTACTGGAGATGGTATCTGGACCTGGACAGGGACTATGAGGCCGTTATAAGGCTTGTGGACGCGAAAGACGGGTATCTGAGATCATGCTGCGAGGCAGGACGCGGGATCAGGATACTGAGACAAAATACCTGGGAGATGATGATCAGTTTTATCATTTCCCAGCAAAAGCAGATCCCTTCGATCAGGAAATGCATCGAGGGCCTCTGCGCAAAGCTCGGGAGCAGGATGGAGGGATGGTATGCCTTCCCCACCGCGGAGCAGATCGCGGCAGCGGGGCCCGCGGGCGTACAGGGCCTGTCCTTAGGCTACCGCGAGCGCTATATCTACGAGACCGCCGTACAGTATCTGGATCACGGCATCCCGGACGGGACCCTCGCCTCGATGCCCTATTCGGACGCGAAGAAATACCTTCTCTCGTTTACCGGCATCGGGGAAAAGGTCGCGAACTGCATACTCCTCTTCGGAGCAGGTTTTGTGGACGCATTCCCGATCGACACCCACATTAAGGACATCCTCTACCGCGAGTATTATCTGCCTAACCTCAACGGAAAAACACCCGTCCCGCAGGACAAACTCACCATGCGCGATTACGAGCGTCTGACAGAGGAGCATTTCGCGCGTTACAGCGGTGTCCGGGGCATTGTGCAGCAGTGGATATTTGCAAGCGAAGTGGCACCAAAAGGATGATAAAAAGTAGTGGAAAAACCACAAAAAAATTTGTTATTGCATTTAGGAAAAATGCTGATATAATTGCATTGTTTGAACGCAATTCAAAGGGGACGTGTAAACGCCCCTTTTCTCTCGCACAAAAAGCGGGAAAATGAATAAAAACTCAGGAGGCAGCGAATGAAAAAACTGATCCAGTTTAAGAATATCGTTAAGTACTTTGACGGACAGCTCATCTTGAAAGGTATCAACCTCGATATCTACGAGAACGAGTTTGTTACACTGCTCGGCCCTTCGGGCTGCGGCAAGACCACGCTCCTCAGGATACTCGGCGGTTTCCTCGAGCCCGATGAAGGCACCGTGGTATTTGACGGAGAGAATATCACCGAGCTTCCGCCGCATAAGAGGGACTTAAACACGGTATTCCAGAAATATGCGCTGTTCCCTCATCTGAACGTATATGACAATGTCGCTTTCGGCCTGAAGCTTAAAGGTGAGCCCGCCGACATCATCGAGCAGAAGGTTACGCGTATGCTAAAACTCGTGGGCCTCGCGGATTTCGGAAAGCGCGGAGTGCATGAGATGTCGGGCGGACAGCAGCAGCGTGTGGCGATCGCGCGCGCATTGGTCAACGAGCCCAAGGTCCTGCTGCTCGACGAGCCGCTCGGAGCACTCGACGCAAAGCTGCGCAAGGAGATGCAGAAGGAGCTGAAAAAGATCCAGAAGGAAGTAGGCATCACCTTCATTTTCGTAACGCACGATCAGGAAGAAGCGCTCACGATGTCTGACAAGATCGTAGTAATGAAGGAGGGCGAGATCCAGCAGATCGGCTCTCCCACGGATATATACAATGAGCCCGCAAACCGCTATGTAGCGAACTTCATCGGAGCTTCGAACATCGTCGACGGCATCATGGTCGATGATTATAAGGTCATTTTTGAGGATAAGCAGTTTG
>JAGCSS010000358.1 GCA_017964055.1 Lachnospiraceae bacterium | reverse complement strand
GTTCCAGTAATTGATCATCGTGAGCAGCGAAACCGTAGCGATACCGGGCTTCGAGATCGGAATGATGATCTTGAACAATGTGTTATACTCTCCGCTTCCGTCAATGGCCGCCGCCTCGATCAGCTCCTCGGGAACCGAAGTCTGAAGGAAGGTCCTCATAATGATGATGAAGAACGGATTGACCAGAGCGGGAACGATAAGCGCGGCATAATTGTCGCTGAGTCCGAGCATCTGCTTGCAGACCATGTAGGTCGGCGCAAGTCCGCCTCCGAACAGCATCGTAAAGAAAGCAAAGAACATGAAAAACTTTCTGTACTTGAAATCTCTCCTGAACAGCGCGTACGCGTATAACAGGCACATCAGGACACTGATCGTGGTGCCGACGATCGATACGAGGAAGCTGTTGAAATACGATCTCCACAGCTGGCTGCCCATCTTAAGGACGAAGCCGTACGCCTCGGTCGACCACTGCAGCGGTTTGAACGAATAACCGATCAGTCTGATGCTCTCCTCCGAAGAGAAGGAAATGATGATAACGAATATAAACGGTATGATACAGGCCAGCGCGAAGCCGCCGACGATCAGATGGAATATGATCTCTGCCGGTACGGATACGCTCTGAAGTCTGTTTCTTTTAGTCTTCTCCCGACTCATGACAAGCCCTCTTTCCCTGTGATATCAGAACAGTGAAGAATCCGGATCGATCTTCCTGATGATGCTGTTTGTGATCATGATCAGTACGAATCCCACGGTGTTCTGGAACAGCGACGCTGCGGTACTCATGCCGATATTCTGTGAATTCATCAGAGCTCTGTAAACATATGTATCGAGAACCTGGGTCGTCCTGAAGATCGAACCCGAATTCTGGGGAACCGAGAAGAACAGACCGAAGTCCGAATTGAATATCTTGCCGACATCCATGATCAGCAGGATGATGATCATCTTGCGCAGATTGGGGATCGTAACGTACCAGATCTGCTGAGCCTTGCTGGCTCCGTCGATCGACGCCGCCTCATACTGCGATTTGTCGATGCCGGTTATGGCCGCCAGATAAAGGATGGTCTGGTAACCCATGTTTTTCCAGAGATTGCAGATGGTAAGGATCACCGGCCAGGGCTTGTAATCGTGATACCACTCCGTCGCGGTACCGGTCCTGGCGAGCTGCTGCTTAACGATAAGTCCGCTGGTGGGATCGAGCAGCGACATAACGAAATAACTGACTACTACCCAGCTGATAAAGAACGGGAAGAACATCATGGTCTGATAGGTCTTTGCCATGAACCTGCTGGTTATCTCGCTCAGCATTATCGCGAAGGAAACCGAGATCACAACTCCGAGCGCTATCCAGAGCAGATTGTATCCGACCGTATTCCGAAGGAACAAAAGTGTGTCCGAGGAAGTAAAGAGGAATTTGAAATTACCGAGTCCCACCCATTTGGAATGAACGATATTGTTGATAAGTGAGGGATCGGCGGTGTACACCTTGTATTTCTTGAACGCGATCACTATTCCGGCCATCGGAATGTATCTCAGCAAGATAAGCCAGATAGCTACAGGCGCCACCATTGTCAGAAGCATCAGATTCTTCTTGACATTGTTTTTCTTAACCCCACGTCTTGATGTCATTTTGCTACCCCACTTCATTTACCACAGCTTACATCTACAATTCTATTTATTTCCCGCCAAATGTCTTTAAACCGATTTGGCATCTTTTGACAAAAATTGTCACATTCACGAAAGCTCCAGAAAGCTCTCAAAGATCGCGCAGAGTTTCTCGGCATCCGACTGCTCCTTCATCTCCGTGAAAATGCGCAGGAGCGGCTCTGTTCCCGAGAATCTGACGGATATCCATCCGCCGTCAGCGAAGTATATCTTCAGTCCGTCGAGGTATGAGATCCTTTTGCTCTCGAACGGGATTTCTGGCAGTTCCTTATCGGTAAGGATGCGCTTTACGATCTCCTCTTTCTTTTCTTTGCTGAAACGGTAATCCCTCTCGACAAATGCCATCGCGCCGTATTCCTTTTTGATGGAAGCGATGATGTCTGAGAGCTTCATGCCGGTCACGGCGAGCATCTCAACGATGAGTGCCGCTGCGTATATGCCGTCCTTGCCGCGGATATGGCCCTTAACCGCCATGCCGCCCGAGGACTCGCCGCCGATGATGGCGTCAGTCAGGCTCATCTTGGCAGAGATATGCTTAAATCCGACCGGAACCTCATAGCAGTTGAAACCGAATGCCTTTGCTATATTATCGAGCAGATGCGTCGTACAGATATTCCTTACGCAGTCGCCCTTGAAGCCCTTGTATTTGACCAAATAGTAATACAGCAGAACAAGGATATCGTTCGGATGAAGGAAATTGCCCTTGTCGTCGATGATGCCGATCCTGTCCGCGTCACCGTCGGTAGCGATACCGATGTCAAAGTTGTAATTGAGCACATGAGCGCGCAGATCGCGCAGCGTGCTCTCGTTGGGCGCCGGCAGCTTTCCTCCGAACAACGTATCGTGCCTGTCGTGGATCGTCTCGACATCGCAGCGCATCGTCAGGAGTATGGTCTTAAGGCTCGTCTCGCTGACGCCGTACATCGGATCTACCGCGACTTTTAAATGTGCCTGCTTGATCTTATCTACGTCAACGGAAGCCAGCACCGCGTCGATATAGTCATTCAGCGGATATATCTCATGGATGATGCCGGACTTAATGCCCTCTTCGTAGTCCATAGCCTCGACCGGGATATCGGTCACATTGCTGATGAAATCCTCTATGTCCGCGGTCTGCTCTTCATCGGCGTCCCTGCCTCCGAAAGTAAATACCTTTAC
>JAGCSS010000357.1 GCA_017964055.1 Lachnospiraceae bacterium | reverse complement strand
TCCATGCTTGCAGATACGATATCATCGGGCAACAAAGTAGACCTGCAGATCGACTTAAAGCCCGGTCTCGATCCCGCGCAGCTCGACGAGAGGCTGCTGAAGGACTTTAACGAAAACATTAACAGGCAGTTTGCCAATTCTCTGGGAAAGCTCCTGCCTTCATCACTGATACCCGTGATCGTCTCACTGTCGGGCATTCCTGCCGACAAACAGGTCAATCTGATCACAAAAGAGGAGCGCACCGCATTTGC
Organism: Lachnospiraceae bacterium; assembly: GCA_017964055.1. Classification (GTDB taxonomy): domain Bacteria; phylum Bacillota; class Clostridia; order Lachnospirales; family Lachnospiraceae; genus RUG11977. Next base: position 7,965 of record JAGCSS010000357.1, on the reverse strand, counting down.
CGCGCTGATCAAGGCGCTGCCGCTATCCGTGCTGAGGCTCGGCGGCTATGATGAGGCGGTGATCACTAAGGGCGGTGTCGATGTGAAGCAGATCAATCCTTCAACGATGGAGTCGAAGCTGATCGGCGGGCTGTATTTTATCGGAGAGGTGCTCGATGTCGACGCGTTTACGGGAGGCTTCAATCTCCAGATAGCCTGGTCGACCGCGCATGCGGCTGCGGAGGCGGTTATAGAGGCGCTCAGCTGACGTCTTTACGTCCGGCATTTTTTCGGATATACTAATTCAAAATGAAAAAGGAAGGTCACAAAATGAAATTCAATATCGCAATCGACGGCCCCGCAGGAGCGGGCAAGAGCACGATAGCAAAGATGCTTGCGGAAAGGCTCGGATTTGTTTATATCGATACCGGAGCCATGTACAGGGCCATGGCTTATTACTACATGACCAAAGACATCGATATCGATGATAAGGATGCCGTTATCGCGGAGTTTGACAATATCGGGATAGAGCTGCAGTATATTGACGGCGTGCAGCACATTTTTCTCAACAAAGAGGATGTTTCCTCACTTATCAGGACCGCCGAGGTAGGAGAGAACGCTTCGAGGGTTTCGGCCATCGCCGAGGTCAGGAAAAAGCTCGTTGCGCTACAGCAGGAGATCGCAAGATCCATAAATGTTGTTATGGACGGACGCGATATAGGATCAGTCGTGCTGCCGGACGCCGAGCTGAAGATATATCTTACCGCGAGCGTTGAGGTGCGCGCGCAGCGCAGATACAAGGAGCGCATAGAGAAGGGACAGGAGGCCGATCTCGCCGCCATCGAGGAGGAGATCCGTCAGCGCGATTACCGCGATATGCACCGCGACGCGTCGCCTCTTATCTGCGTAGAGGACGCGGTCACTGTGGATTCTTCATATATGACCATCGAAGAGGTTACCGAACGCATCACCGACCTCGCGTTCGAAAAGGGCTATCAGCGTGACTGAACCCGCAGCGGATAGGGAGAGTATCAGTTTGTTTGCAACGGAGGTATTGATTTGCAGGTTCGCGTAGCCGCTTCGGCAGGCTTTTGCTTCGGTGTTCAGCACGCCGTGGACAAGGTTTACGAAGAATTAAAGACCGGCCGTCCGGTCTATACGTTTGGTCCGATCATGCACAATGAGACCGTGGTAGCGGAGCTCGAGGCAAAGGGTGTGAAGGTCATAGACTCGGTCGAAGAAGCCGATAAGCTCGAGGGCGCTTCGATAATCATCAGGTCGCACGGAGTCCCGCGTGATGTGTACGAGCGGCTCGACAGACGCGATGCCGACGGCAATCCCGTCAATCATGTGATCGATGCCACTTGCGCGTTTGTGAAAAAAATACACAGGACAGTTGAGGAGTATTCGGCAAAGGGTTACCACATCGTGATCGTCGGAGATCCCGAACACCCTGAAGTTAAGGGCATTTGCGGCTGGTGCAGCGGTCCTTTTTCAGTGATCGACTCGGAGGATGATGCACGTTCTCTCACCGTTTCTCACGAAAAAGAATTATGTCTAGTTTCACAAACAACATATAATTTCAATAAATTTGAAGTATTAGTTGAAATTTTAAAGAAAATAGGATATAGTATAAATGTTGTGAACACGATTTGCAACGCAACCGAGAAAAGACAGCGTGAAACGCTTGAACTTGCCAGGAGTTCGGACGCCATGATCGTTATCGGGAGCAGGAACAGTTCTAACACGCGCAAGCTGTTCGAGATCTCATCTCGGGAATGTATTAATACTTACTACATACAGACACATGCAGACCTGGAATTATGTGACTTAAAATCTTTTCGTTGTGTAGGTATTACAGCAGGGGCATCCACACCCCAAACAATTATCAAGGAGGTTCAAGAGGAAATGTCTGAGGAAAATTTTGAACAAATGCTGGAGGATTCATTAAAAAAGATACACAACGGGGAGGTAGTTGAAGGCACAGTCATCAGTGTTAAAGAAGATCAGATCGCACTGAACATTGGTTACAAGGCTGACGGTATCATCACACGCAGCGAATACACCAACGATTCGACTCTCGACCTTCGCACCGTTGTGCATGAGGGTGACACCATGACCGTTAAGATCATCAAGGTCAACGACGGTGAGGGCCAGGTTATCTTATCGTACCGCAAGCTTGCTGCTGAGCGCGGAAGCAAGAGGCTTGAGGAAGCATTCGAGAACAAAGAGGTACTTAAGGCAAACGTTGTTGAGATCTGCCTTGGCGGTATCGTTGTTATCGTTGACGAGACCAGAGTATTTATCCCTGCAAGTCTTGTTTCGGATATCTATGAGAAGGATCTGAACAAGTACAAGGATCAGGAGATCGAGTTCGTTATCACCGAATTCAATCCCAAGAAGAGACGCATCATCGGCGATCGCAAGCAGCTGCTCGTAGCGAAGAAGAAAGAGGCTATGGCTCAGCTCTTCGAGAAGATCAAGGTCGGCGATGTTATCGAAGGCAAGATCAAGAATATCACCGATTTCGGTGCATTCGTAGATCTCGGCGGAGCAGACGGACTGCTTCATATTTCAGAGATGTCATGGGGCCGCATCGAGAATCCCAAGAAGGTATTCTCCGTTGGCGAGACCATTAAGGCATATATTAAGGAGATCAAGGGCGAGAAGGTAGCTCTCTCGATGAAGTTCCCCGACCAGAACCCTTGGGTTGACGCAGAGACGAAATTTGCCGTTGGCAATGTTGTTACCGGTAAGGTTGCACGCATGACCGATTTCGGTGCTTTCGTTGAGCTCTATCCCGGTGTTGACGCTCTGCTCCATGTTTCGCAGATCGCGCGTGAGCACATCGAGAAGCCTTCGGATGTTCTGAAGCTTGGCGATGAGGTTACGGCAAAGATCGTTGACTTCAATCTCGAGGAGAAGAAGATCAGCCTTTCGATCAAGGCTCTGCTCGCTCCCGAGCCCAAGGAGGCTCCCGCTGAGGAAGCTCCCGCAGCTGAAGAGGCTCCCGCTGAGGAGAACTGATAAAGCTGCTCTTTAAAGCAAACCGAATATTTGCATATATGCCCCTGTCGGATATCCGGCAGGGGCTTTTTTCGGTGCCTGAGGCGGTGCATCTCATGAATACAAAATATCTGATTAAAATTTCGTTTTTAACTTGCCAAAACAAGTATTTGTGTTATAGTAAATGTATAGATTGAGAAACAGAGAGGAGTTTACAATGGCTGATAATTACGAATACTTTAAAACTCAGATATTAGCGCTCACAAAGATCGACCTGAACGCATATAAAGAAGCGCAGATGAAGCGCAGGATCGATACTCTTATAACGAGGAACCAGTGCAAGTCTTACGCTGAATTTGTCAATCTGATCAAGACAGACAAAGAGAAGTTCGAAGAGTTCGTTGCCTATCTTACGATCAACGTTTCGGAGTTCTGGAGAAACCCCGAGCAGTGGAAGATACTTGAGGATAAGGTTATTCCCGATCTCATCAAGCTGCCTTCGATCAAGATATGGAGCGCCGCATGCTCGACCGGTGACGAGCCTTATTCGCTTGCGATGCTTCTGCTCAAGCATGTTCCGATCAGCAGGATCAAGATCATCGCGACCGATATAGACAAGCAGGTGCTGGAGAAGGCAAAGTCCGGCATGTATAATGACAAGAGCATTAAGGGACTTCCTGACGAGCTTAAGAAAAAGTATTTCGAAAAGATCTCGGATACCGCGTTCCAGGTTTCGCCCGAACTCAAGAAATGCATCGAGTTCAAAGAGCATAACCTGCTGAGAGATCCTTATCCCACCGGACTCGATCTCATCGTATGCCGCAACGTTCTGATCTATTTTACCGAGGAAGCAAAGAGCGATATCTACAAGAAGTACAATGCTTCCCTTAAGCCCGGAGCGATCCTTTTCCTGGGCAGCACGGAGCAGATAATACAGCCCCAGCAGTACGGTTTTGAGACGATCTCGTCATTCTTCTACAAGAAGGTCTGATACTGCTAAAAAGATATTGATTTTATATTTTCTATAGTTTATCATTAATTTACAGTAAAGTATGAAAGGTTTAAAATTAGCAGAGCATGATTGAAAAAGTCTGTGTTGCCGTTGACGCCATGGGCGGCGATAACGCTCCTGCCGAAGTGGTTAAGGGCGTCGTAGAGGCAGTTAATGAAAAAGACAATCTCAAGTGCTTTCTGGTCGGTAATACGGATGCGATCACTGCTGAGCTGGCGGGCCTGTCCTACGATAAAGACAGGATAGAGATCGTGGAAGCCTCCGAGGTCATAACGAACGACGAGGCGCCAGTTATGGCTATCCGGCGTAAGAAGGACTCATCGATAGTTGTAGGCCTGAACCTTATAAAGACAGGAGATGCTTCAGCGTTTGTTTCGGCCGGCAGTACCGGAGCGGTTCTCGTAGGAGCGCAGCTGATAGCGGGCAGGATAAAGGGCATCGAGCGTACGCCGCTGGCGCCGCTGATACCCACCGTTACAGGCTGTTCACTGCTGATAGACTGCGGAGCCAATGTTGATGCGAGAGCGTCGCATCTGGTACAGTTCGCAAAGATGGGTTCCATATATATGGAGCATGTCATGGGAGTCGCCAATCCCCGTGTCGCGATAGTCAATATCGGAGTCGAGGAAGAAAAAGGCAACGCTCTGGTCAAGGAAACCTACCCGATGCTTAAGGCCTGTACCGACATCAACTTTGTCGGCAGCATAGAGGCCAGGCAGATACCTTACGGCGATGCTGACGTCATAGTCTGTGAGGCATTTACGGGCAATGTCATACTTAAGATGTACGAGGGTGTCGCAGGTGCCCTGATCGATAAGATCAAATCGGCCATGACCGCCACGCCCATATCGTCATTCGGAGCACTGCTGGTTAAGCCTCAGCTGAAGAAAACGCTTAAGGGCTTCAGTACATCCGAATACGGAGGAGCTCCGATGCTCGGACTGAACGGACTGGTCGTTAAGACCCACGGCAGCTCGAAGAGCAACGAGATCAAAAACTCCATCATACAATGTATAAAGTTTGCTGACGCAAAGATCAGCGATAAAATAAAAAGAAATATTCTACAAGAATAGACTGGGGGCTAGTTATGGAATTTGAGAAATTACAGGGCATTATCAGTGAGGTACTTCAGGTGGATGCCGAGAGCATAACGATGGATACGACATTCGTTGACGATCTCGGTGCGGATTCGCTCGATATTTTCCAGATCATCATGGCGATCGAAGAGGAATTCGATATTGAGATCGCAAACGAGGATGCCGAGAAAATTGTTACAGTTTCGGATGCAGTCGAGCAGATCAAAAATGCTATAAACTAAGATTATTTAGGGACTGTCGTGAGACAGTCCCTTCGCATCATCCGCAGTATATTTTTTATGCTGAATCCACACGGGTGATCTGCAGGGTTTTGTGATGAACATATTTGAGACGGAAGCACTGCGGCTCGAGGAGGTAATCGGCTACAGCTTCGCGAACAAATCGCTTCTTATCGAAGCACTTTCTCACAGCTCTTACGTAAACGAACAGAGGAAAAGGAACATTAACTGCTACGAGCGGCTGGAGTTCCTCGGGGACGCGGTCCTCGAACTCGCATCGAGCACATTCCTTTTCCGTCATTATCCGGAGCTGAATGAGGGCGAACTCAGCAAGATGCGCGCAGCTCTCGTTTGTGAGAAAGCACTTGCTCCGTGCGCCAGGAAAATACAGCTGGGCAGCTATATTCTGCTGGGACACGGTGAAAAAATGAGTCACGGCGAGGAGAGGGATTCCCTGCTCTGTGACGTCATGGAGGCCGTTATCGGCGCCATTTATACCGATTCGGGGCTTGAGGAGGCCAACAGGTTCATTTTCAGGTTTATCCTGAATGACGACAGCTTGAGGCATATCGATTTTGTCGATTATAAGACCAGGTTCCAGGAGCTGGTCCAGGCGCATACCTCCGAGCCTATCGTATATGAGATCGTCGGGACTTCGGGGCCCGACCACAGCAAGCTGTTCGAGGTTGAAGCGAGACTGGGAGACCGTACTCTGGGGAGAGGCTCGGGCACCAGCAGGAAGAACGCCGAACAGGATGCGGCGCGGGAAGCCATTAACATATTTAGTAAGGGTTGGATGACAGATGTACCTTAAAAGTATTGAAATATTGGGCTTTAAGTCCTTTGCGAAAAAGATAAAATTTGAATTTCATGACGGCATCACCGCTATTGTCGGACCTAACGGATCGGGTAAGTCAAACGTTGCCGACGCCGTAAGGTGGGTTCTGGGCGAGCAAAGCGCTAAGCAGCTGCGCGGAACCAATATGCAGGATGTCATTTTCTCAGGCTCTGAGGCCAGAAAGCCACAGGGCTTTGCTTTCGTTGAGATAACCTTCGATAACTCGGATCATAAGCTGCCCGTCTCATACGATGAGGTCAGCGTTTCGAGACGTGTTTACCGTTCCGGCGAGAGTGAATACATGATCAACGGCATGACCTGCCGCCTGCGCGATGTTCAGGAGCTGTTCATGGACACCGGTATAGGCAAGGAAGGCTATTCGAGCATCGGACAGGGTCAGATCGACAGGATACTGAGCACAAAGCCCGAGGACAGACGTGAGCTCTTCGACGAAGCCGCAGGTATCGTTAAATTTAAAAAGAGAAAGGCGATCGCCGAGAAAAACCTCGACGAAGCATGCGCGAACCTTGACCGCATCATGGATATCATCGGTGAGATCGAGAAGCGTATAGGTCCCCTGGAGGAGCAGTCAAAGGTTGCGAGAGAGTATTTGAATCTCAAGGAACAGCTCAAAAAACTGGAGCTCAATAATTTCCTCTGCGAATACGACAAATCCGATTCGGCCAGACAGACCCTCGAGGAAAAGTTCAATACTGCCAATGACCAGCTGAACGAGACCAAGGCGGCCAATGAGAACGCTGAGACCGAATACAGGCGCTTAGAAGGCATTATCGAGGACTATAACAAGGCTCTTGAGGATGCCAAGAACTTCCGTCAGGAACTGCTGATCGGCAATGAGAAGATGGAGGGCGAGATCAAGCTGTTCGAGCAGCAGATGATCGCGATCACCCAGAACAGCGAGCGCATCAATGAGAGGATCGCCGCCATTTACGCTGAGATCAGGGATAAAAACGAAGAGCTGGATTCCTTTAACAAACAGAAAAAGGACAGCGACGAACACTTAAAAGAGCTGGAGAAGGCCGCAGCCGAGGCTTCGGATAAGGTTAACGCGATCAAGAACGAGATAACCGAGCTGTCGTCCAATATCGAGTCGGCAAATACCGGTATCCTGCGCTTGATGAACGAGGACAGCGGCTATAAGTCCGATCTGCAGAGATACAACACCATGCTGGAGCAGGTTGCACTGCGCCGTTCCGAGCTCGCAGGCAGGATGCTCAGGAACAAGTCGGAGCTTGCCGAGGCGCAGGAGCGTACCGCGGCCCTGGAAAAGGACTATGACAGCATTTCAGAGAAGGTTCTTGACGAGAAGAACAAGCTCCAGAAGCTCACTGAGGATCTGCGTGCCGCGTCCGACGAGGAGCGCAGGCTCACATCTCTCTATGAGGGCACCAATGAGAAATACATCGGACTCAGATCCGAGTTCGAATCCCTGAAGAACATTGCGGAGCGCTATGAGGGTTATGGCGCGACTGTCCGCAAGATAATGGAGAATCGCGCCGATTTCAAGGGCATCGACGGAGTTGTCGCAGACCTTATATCGGTTGAGAAAAAATATGAGACAGCCGTTGAGACCGCGCTCGGAGCGTCGATCTCGCATATTGTCACAGAGGATGAGCAGACCGCGAAGAATGTCATCGAGTATCTGAAGAAAAACAAGCTCGGACGCGCGACCTTCCTGCCCATCACGAGTGTCGGAAGGCGCAAGCAGGAGAACGATCCCGCAGCCATGAAGGCAAAGGGTGTTATCTCCGATGCGGCGGCGCTTGTAGGCTGCGATGACAGGTTCAGGGGAGT
>JAGCSS010000356.1 GCA_017964055.1 Lachnospiraceae bacterium | reverse complement strand
TCATATACCGCACGGTCTTTACTGCGGTCACAGCTCTTTTCATATTCTTCGAGATCTATAATTATACGGATTCCGGGGCTGTTTCGCGCGCAAATGTTTTATCCGTTATCGTTATCTGCATCTCCTTAAATGCGCTACTCCTGCTCTACCGCAAGGTTCGTTTCTATATTTTCCCCGCGCTTTTTGCAGTCGGACTCATCTTCTGGCTGGCTGTCGACAAAGAGACTCTGAGTGATTTCCCGGGAAGTACCGCATTCAGCCTCATCATCATCGGGCTGGCGGCTTTTGTGATATTTCTTATCTGCGACCGCATCCCCATTCTGTCGGTTATAACAGCTGGCGGCGTATTTGTCTTTATGCTCGTCGAGCTGATCATGGGATATGACGTGTATCCGGCCTCCCCCGCTCTGGCTGCGTTTTATGCTCTGGCGGTCCTGATCAGGGTGCTGAGGAACGGGTTTAAGGCCGCAGAACCCGCCAGGACCAGAAAGTATATCACTTTTCTCCTGCCCTTCCTGCTCCTGTACTTACTGCTCCTCGTTGTCATGCCGAAGCCTGCCGAGCCCGTGAGCTGGGACTGGGTGCAGCGTATGTATGAAACTGCCTCAAAGAGGATAAACCGGCTGATACACAGGATCACCACACAGTACGATCTCATAGATTCCAAGCATTTTAAGATATCCTTTGACATGGATAAGAGCATGAACTATGATTCTCCGACCGATACCGGAACCGAGCTGTTCGAGATCACTTCAAGCAGCGGCATAGTCGGAAGTCTGTATCTGCGAGGTGAGATATTCAACGAATTCAGCGGCGGTGAATGGCACAACACGCTGCAGAGCGGCGAAGACTATTTTCTGACGGATTCCCTTGAGACCCGTAAAGGCGTCGAATTGTACGAAGATCTGCCCGCCAATTACCTTTTGCGTGAGGCTTCGATAAAGGTCAAATTCCTCGATATCACGTCTCCCATCGTATTCACGCCCGCAAAACCGCTGAAGTTCATAAATATATCTGCGAACCGGTCAACAAACACGGTCAATGAGCATCTCATGTTTGATGCTAATGTGTCCTTCGGCAGCGAGTATTTCATCACATTTTTGCAGATGAATATCGGGAACGACGTATTCACCGACTATATGAATTCGCCTTCAACGGCTGCGGCTAATGAGGACACCCTGCATATTTACAGGAACTATATAAATACTTATTACAGATCAACTCCCGCGATCCGTGATTCCGTCCGTAACTGGCTCGATGCCGTCACTGCAGGTGCCGAAAGCGATTATGAGAAGCTGTTGGCTCTCGAGCATGCGCTTGCCGGCTTAACGTACAATGTAAAGACTGCAGGTCTGCCCGGTTACGTGCAGAGCGAAGGCGACTTTATCGATCATTTCATACTGGAAAAACAGGAGGGTTACTGCGTCCATTATGCCACGGTCTTCTGCCTGATCGCGAGATACATGGGCTATCCTGCGCGCGTTATCAAAGGCTATAAAACCGAGCTGAGCGGCAGCACACCGACTGTTGTCACAGATCACAGCGGCCACAGCTGGCCCGAGGTCTATTTCGAAGGAAAAGGCTGGATCCCGTTCGAGCCCACGCCCGGTATGTCCCATGAACGATATGACGGTTGGGCGGTAAAAACAAAAGATGATAAGTCAGGACACGGAGGCGAAGAAGCGGCGAAACCCACGCCCGATATCCCGCTCCCCGAAGAAGATCCCGAATACCTCGAAGAGCACCGTGAGAAGTCCGTATCCTGGCTTCTGATGCTCGCTATCGCGGGAGTCATACTGTTCAGTTTATTACTCCTCCTGACAGTCAGGATCCTCTTAAAACAAAGTAAATTGAAGCGGATGAACACGCAGGAAAGATATTACCATGAGTATGACATGGTGATGTATATGCTGAGTGACCTGGGAATAAAGAGAGCCCCCGATGAGACATTCGCGGAATACGCACAAAAAAGCGGCATATCCCTGTTTGAGGAATGCGCCGCTGTTCATGAAGCCTGCATATATGGCGGAAGAATACCTACCGAGGACAATGTCGCTGTTCTTACAGAATTCCGCAGCGAACTGGACCGGATGATGAGAGCAAAGTTCGGCCGGACCTATTTCCTGCACAGACTGAAAATGCTGATCGAAGAATGAACTGCTAGTCAGACAGAAAAAGAATCTTCTTCGCCTTACTGTATTTTCCTTTTACTGTCTTGCTGCCGGTATTCAGATATGCTTTTACCCTGAAGCTGTATGTTCCGGGTTCGAGATCTGTAAAAGTATAGCTGCGAGCGGCGGATCCATCCTTTTTCAGGGTCTTAACCTTCTTGTATTTTGGGTCGCCGGGACCCTTTTTGTAAATATAATAGCCCGATGCATTTTCCGTTTTTGAGATCGTGACGGTAATGGATTTTGCAGAGGCGTCCTGTTTGAGCTTGATCGAAGGCTTGCCGGGTTTGATCGAAGTATCGATGGTTACTGTGCTTTCGTCTTTTATATCCGGCAGAACGATCATGATATAATCTTTTGAATTAAATGTCAGCCCGCTTTTTAACGTAACTGATGAAACAGCCGATCCGGGTGCCTTATCACCTTCGTATATCTTTGCGCCTGCAGCAATATCGAACGCTTTCTCATCAAGGCAGACCGCGCCATCCTTATTCTTGCCCAGCGTCGAAACCGCAAGCGTTCCGCCCTGAATCTTAATGGATTTGTTTATATACAAGCCCCATTTGGTTATCTTCGTATGATCGTTTGTCAGGGATATAGTTACAGTACCGCTCTTCTGCACATATTCGGTCATGCTTACCATTCCGTCGATATAGAGTATCGCATTCTCATCCGCCGTAACCGATAATTTACCGTTTCCAAAGACAGCGTTGTCGCGCAGAGACTGGCTCATAACCGCAGTCGTACCGCAGGTTATCTTACTTGTGCCTGTAAGGTGAATAATGAGATCTCCTTCAAAAAAGATACGCGGATTCTCTGCGTAAGACTCCTTTGTATAACCCTTGGTAAGCGTGGCTCCATTCAATGTAAGTACGCCATTTTCGGCGTCAAAGCTGACGGTTCCGTCTCCGAGAACATCGGCTTTATCCTTGCATGTCAGGACATCGATCCCGTTAACATAAAGAGTTCTAAGCTTTTCATCTGCCCTGACCTTTTGGGGCATGATCATAACAGCAAAAAGAACTAAGAATCCAAATAAAACGCCGAACCAGTTCAGTTTCATATCAAAACCTCCTGTCTTTATTATTTATTTCTTCCACGCATACGCCATTATATACGCTGCCTGAGCCTCTGCGGAAGTTCCTTCAGCCACAAAATCCGGGCAACCGCACACTTCCCTTATGATACCGTATCGATCGACTTTCCCGGTCACCGCCCGAAACGCCTTATCGGCATATTCTCTGTATTTTACGTCCAGAAAGCCTTCTTTTATCCCCCGGTAAACAGTCGCTGCCATCATCATCGCTGAGGTTCCGTCAATGAAGCTGTCCTCACTGTCGAGGATATCTTTAAACCTTCCGTCAGCAGTTGCAAACCTCCGCATTCCGTCAAGCACTTCAACAAGATATCCTGTTAATTCCTCGGCAATTTCTGTTCTGCCTTTTTCTTTTGCTGCTGCAATGACTCCGGCCAGTCCCATAAGCACCCAGCCGTTGCCTGTAGCCCAATGTAGCTTTCGCACAAAACGGTCACCGTCCACATCCTTGATATGGTAAAAAAGCTTGTTTTCAGCATCGTACAGATGCTTCCTGTATCCGCGTATCTGTGTTAATGCTTCATCGAGTTCGCCCATAACTGCCAGAAACGGCGGCATCATATATACCCCGTCAGCCCATACCTGACCTGTTGTATAGCCTTCGAAGAAGGATCTGGTGCTATGGCATATCAGCCCGTCGGATGTCCGCGGTGCCTTCTCCATTAGGTACTCCAGCATCTTCCCGGCTCCGTCCATAAAGAAACGGTCTCCGGTCTTCTGATAGGCCCGCAGGCATACCTCACCGTTTGACGCCGGATCGCATACAGTTGCTCCTCCGCCTACCATGGCCAGTCTGCCGTCCTTATTCATCCTTTTGACAGCATCATAAGCCATCGGGAGCCATAATGCATCGCAGCCCAATTCATACAGTGCCTGTGCGCAGACGCCCTGTTCCCATGGATGTCTCTGCATTGCCAACATCGCATTGATCACACTTCGCAGTTTGTCGTTCATAAAATGATAATTCCCCTGTTTTATTCCTTGTTCACAGCAGTTTATTCTATGCATCCTCCGGGATACAGCGTAGACGAAAATAATCTCTTGGGCTGTGGGATGGGTTTGCCGGAGGGTGCCTCATGTACATCGATAAATGTACCGGAATAGACAGCCGCTTCTTTATCGCCGTAGACGATCACGTCCTCGATGCCCCTGCCAAACAGATCGCCGTGGAGC
>JAGCSS010000355.1 GCA_017964055.1 Lachnospiraceae bacterium | reverse complement strand
TCCAGCGCGGTGGCGATGGTGCTCTTTGTACTTGTACTGACGGTAACGATCATACAGTTCTACGGTCAGTCAAAGAAGGAAAAAGCCTGAGAACAAAGGAAACGGCCGCGGCCCAAAACCGCGGACCCGGGAGGAGAAAACAGTGAAATCAGCGCATAAGAAAGCCGTTATCGGCAAAATAATCATATATGTGATCCTGATCGTTATCGCCGCGATGATGCTCATTCCGTTCCTGTGGATGCTCTCGGCATCGATAAAGAGCGACCGCGAGGTATTCAGGATGGATCCGTTCGTATGGATTCCCGAGGTGCCGAAATGGAGCAACTATTCGGGCATATGGACAAAGATCCCGTTCCTGAAATTCGTGGAGAATACGGTATTCCTAACGATTGTGGTAACGATACTCCAGCTGCTCACCAGCAGTTTTGCGGCATATTCGTTCGCAAAACTCGAGTTCAAGCACAAGAACAAGCTGTTCCTTGCCTACATCGCGACGATCGCGATGCCCTGGCAGGTATACATGGTGCCGCAGTTCATCATGATGCGTAAGATGGGTCTGAACGACAAGCTGCTCGCGATTATCTGCCTGCAGGCGTTCTCAGCGTTCGGCGTGTTCATGATGAGGCAGTTCTATTCGGACATCCCCGATGAGCTATGCGAGGCCGCGCGAATAGACGGCATGAGCGAGTACAAGATATACGCGAAGATAATGCTGCCGCTGTCAAAGCCGGCGCTCTCGACACTCACGATATTTACCTTCGTCGCGACCTGGAACGACTATCTGGGACCTTTGATCTACCTGAAATCCCAGGAGAAAAAGACGATCCAGCTCGGACTGAAGATGTTCATCAGCCAGTACTCATCGGATTACGGCCTGATAATGGCAGGCTCGGTACTGTCGTTGATACCCGTAATAATCATGTTCCTGATACTGCAGAAATACTTCGTCGAGGGCGTCGCCACGACGGGATTGAAGGGATAAATCAAAAAAATATATAAGACAAGGTGACGGTTCTTCTGTCTGACAGAAGAACCGTCACCTTGTCTTTGGAAGAACCGTCCCATGTCTTTGGAAGAACCGTCCCCTTGTCTTTCCAATGTCCTCCGGGTACATTTTTTATTAAAAACAAAAAACGTGGCGGAAATCCACAAAGAGTGGTATAATACACATGATTGATAGATTACCATGTGGAGGAAAAGCACGCGTGAAGAGCAAAGACGTTTTTTTAAAAAAGATATTTAGGCGCGAAAACATAAGCGATATCATTATCGCGGTACTGGTCATTCTTATGCTCGGCAGTGTGTTCAGTGTTCTGATACCGAGCTTCAGCAGGGATGACAGGAATATTTCAGCCAACCGTGAACACGGATTGAACGACGGCTGGACCTGCATCAATGACAATACGGAAAATATCGAACTTCCCTTTACATACGAACCCGATGACGAAGGCAGCCCGCTTATCCTGGAAAACAGTCTTTCGGAACGTTACGGCGGATTGTCCGTGGTCGTCCGTCTGCGCAATGCGGCGCTTCGGGTATATCTGGGTGACGGCGAAGAATACATTACTTATTACGAAAAAGGACTGATGCCCGGCAGCCGGAACGACGGCGCTGAAGTAACGGCGGTCGGCAGCACGGAGAATATCATAGAGCTTCCCGCGGAGGTCACCTGGTCCCGGATACGGCTGGAGGTCATACCGGTCGCAAAGAACGCAGCCGTTGCCGTTGAAAATGTTGACATAACGAGATATGAGAGCCTGATCGTATCGCTGCTCGAATCGAGTTTATTTATATTCGGATGCTGCATATTAATAATAGTCTGCTGCGTGATCATGTTCATAACCGATACTATCCGGGTTTTCTCCGGCTGGGGCAAATGGGAGCTTCCTCTGCTGATCTTTTTCGGAATGACATGTGTAGCTTATATGGTCACACGCCTCAGCCTTTTTGAGGCGGTTCTCGGAAATGCGCATTTCTTTGACTTTGCGGCGACGTTTGCGTTAGCGAACATGCTGCCCATACTTATTGCCCATTTTTCGAGACAGAGCGATCTTAAGTCCAGGAAGGGCTTCAAATACGCAATAGTGGTATTTATGGTGATCGCATTTGTATTTGATCTGCTGTTTGCCGCAAATACGGAAATGAGAGAGGTGATCAAGGCAGCTTCGATCATACTGCTGAGCCTGCTGATACTGGCCGAAGTCATTCTGCTCTTATATTTCGGAGTAAAGGAAAAGAACAGGACGAAGATATTCAGGGCAGTCGCCTACGGCATACTCCTGGCCGGTTTTGCGCTCAATGCGGCTGAGATATTCGGTGATATGTCCGACTCTTCCTTTGACAATATACAGATGTGCTGCACTACCGTGTTCTTTGCGGCGATTACTGCGGAAACCGTCATTTCCGTAATAGCGGAGTACAAGGCCCGGTCACGGAAGGCCGAAAAGGAAGCGATCGCGGCAAATGAGGCAAAGAGCAATTTCCTCTCGAGCATGTCGCATGAGATACGTACGCCGATCAACGCCGTTCTGGGCATGAACGAGATGATCCTGAGGGAATGCGGAGACGAAAACATCTTAGGCTATGCCGAGAGCATCAGGACTGCCGGGAGCACGCTGCTCGGACTTGTTAACGATATTCTGGATTTTTCGAAGATCGAAGCCGGAAAACTGGATATCATCTGTGTCGATTATGATCTGTCCTCGGTCCTGAACGACCTGGTAAATATGATACACATAAAGGCGGAAGCGAAAGGTCTGGAGCTGAATATGAACATCGCCCCGGACATTCCGAAACTGCTCCATGGAGACGATATCAGATTCAGGCAGATCGTTACGAATATACTCACGAATGCGGTCAAATATACGGAAAAGGGTTCGGTCACGCTCAACATGGGATACGAAAGGATTCCCGATGACGACGGCGCTGTGGTGCTGAAGGTGAGCATCGCCGATACCGGTATAGGCATCAAAAAAGAAGATATGCCCAAGCTCTTCGGTGAATTTGAACGCATCGAGGAACTGAGGAACAGGAGCATCGAGGGCACCGGACTCGGTATGAGTATTACACGCCGCCTGCTCACGCTCATGAACAGCACGCTGGAGGTAGAGAGCGAATACGGGAAAGGATCGGTATTCACGTTTGCGCTGAGGCAGGATGTCGTTGAATGGGAGCCTCTCGGAGACTATGTGGAGGCATTCAGGAGATCGCTCACGGAGCGGAAGAGATACAGGGAGCGATTTGTCGCTCCGGATGCGCGCATACTTGTTATCGATGACAATGCGATGAACCTGTCGGTATTCAAAAACCTGCTCAAACAGACCAAAATGCAGGTGGACGAGGCGGACAGCGGAGACAGCGGTATCGCCTGCGCGGACCGGAATCTGTATGACATCATCTTTATTGACCATATGATGCCCGACAAGGACGGTATCGAGACACTCGGCGAGATCAGGGCAAAGCAGGGGCTCAACTCGAAGACGACCGCCGTATGTCTTACGGCGAACGCAGTGGCGGGAGCGAGGGAGAAATATCTCGAGGCCGGATTCGATGACTATCTGACAAAGCCGATCGATCCGTCGCGGCTTGAGCGCATGATAATGGGCTATCTGCCGGATGATAAGGTCATTGCCGTTGATAAAGACGATGAGGAAGAAAGTCCCGAAATGACGGAAGCGGAGATGATCGAAGTGCTTCCGGAATGGCTTAAGGACATTGACGAAATAGATGTGAAGGCGGGGCTGGAGCGCTGCAAGGATGTAGATTCCTATCTTGATGCCGTAAGGATATACGAGTCGCTGGTGAACACGAACGCAGACGAGATAGAAGGCTATATAGAGGCGGCGGATACAGTGAACGCCACGATCAAGATTCACGCCCTCAAGAGTACTTCGAGGGTGATCGGCGCCGAAAGCCTCGGAGCGCTGGCGGAAAAACTCGAAGCGGCCGGGAAGGCAGACGATACCGGTACCCTGTATGCGGGAGTCGAAGAGCTGCTGACGCGTTACAGAAAACTGGGCGGTGAGCTGAAGCGTGCAGCGGGAGCTGACAGCGCCGAAGGATCGGAGCTTAAACCTCTCGATGAAGAGATGCTGAATGAGATGCTTTCGGCGGTCAGGGAATTCATGTCAGTGTCCGATTATGACAGCGCTGTGGAGATCATCGGAGAACTAAAAGGGTATTCGATCCCGGAAAATGAAAGGGAACGCTGCGGGAAGCTGATCGCAGCCGCGGAAGAGATAAGATACGAGGATATAGAACGATTGTTGAAATAGGAGGCATACGGAATATGGCAGGCAAAACACTGATCGTAAGTAAGGGTGCGGCATTTATGACTGATGCCATAGCCAAGAACCTGAACAAGGCAGGCTTTGGCACAGAGATCGTCGAACCGGAGATAAAAAAGATCGAACCGTTTACGGATCGCAGTGACATTTTCCTTTTTTTCGCGGGAAGCTATGTGTTTGACTCAACGGATGTTCTCGTATATCTGAAAGACATCTGCAACGAAAAGGACAGATCGTTGTGTCTGGTGGGATACAAGGAGGAGATCGAAGAAATAAAGCGGAGTATCCCAGGCAGCGTTATTTCAGCGGTCATAGAGCGTCCGTTCGACATGAAGGATCTGGTCGATGAGTTCAAAAAGCTCGAGGACAGAGATGAAGAACGCAAGAAACGCAAGAGCATCTTGCTGGTCGACGATGATGTCGCTTTTCTGAAGATGATGCAGGACTGGCTGTCGTTAAAATACAACGTCACGGTCACCAGATCGGGCATGCAGGCCATCACTTACATTGCAAACCATATACCGGATCTGATCCTGCTGGACTATGAAATGCCCATAACTTCAGGACCGCAGGTAATGGAAATGATCCGCTCCGAGCCAAACTCCGACGGGATACCGATCGTATTCCTGACCGGCAGATCCGATCGAGAGAGCGTTATGGCGGTCATGCAGCTGAAGCCGCAGGGATATCTGCTGAAGACCATGGACAAGGCACAGATAATGAAAGCGGTGGACGATTTCTTTAACGCCGAGAAAGCCAAAAACAGCAATATATGACAAAATGATCGGTGCCTGAATGACAGGGAAGACATGGAAGACAAGGGGACGGTTCTTTTGTTTGCGCAGTTCTCCGAAGACAAGGGGACGGTTCTTCTGTCTCTTCAAAACCGTCCCTGTTTTTTTACATCAAAACACACGAATTGTTTCGCAATCGCTCATTAAAAACATCGTGAT
>JAGCSS010000354.1 GCA_017964055.1 Lachnospiraceae bacterium | reverse complement strand
GATATGGGCGCATTGGTAGCCGGCGCGAAGTACAGAGGAGAGTTCGAGGAGAGGCTGAAAGCCGTACTTGAGGAGATCAGGAGATCCGACGGTGAGATCATCCTGTTCATCGATGAGATACATACGATAGTCGGTGCCGGAGCGGCCGAAGGCTCGATGGATGCCGGCAATATGCTAAAGCCCATGCTGGCCCGCGGAGAACTGCACTGCATAGGTGCCACGACGCTTGACGAGCACCGTAAGTATATCGAAAAGGATGCCGCGCTGGAACGCCGTTTCCAGCCCGTTATGGTCGACCAGCCTTCGGTTGAGGATACTATATCGATCCTTCGAGGCATCAAGGAGCGCTACGAGCTGTTCCACGGCGTTAAGATCACGGACTCGGCACTCGTTGCGGCGGCCACATTGTCGAACCGCTACATTACCGACAGATTCCTGCCCGATAAGGCGATAGACCTCGTGGATGAGGCCTGCGCGCTCATTAAGACGGAGCTTGATTCTATGCCTGTCGAGCTCGACGATCTGCGCCGTCACATCATGCAGCTCGAGATCGAAGAGGCGGCACTTAAGAAGGAAACCGACGCAAACAGCGCTGACAGGCTGGCTGCGCTGCAGCAGGAGCTCTCCGACAAGCGTGAGGAGTTTGAGCACATGAAGCTCAAATGGGACGCGGAGAAGAGCAGCGTTGAGATGATCACGAAGATCCGCGAGGAGATAGATTCGGTCAATAACGAGATCGCGGCCGCAGAGCGCGACTATGACCTCAATAAGGCTGCCGAGCTCAAATACGGCAAGCTGCCTGAACTGAAGCGTCAACTCGAGAATGCCGAGAGAGACGCGGACGGACAGAAGATGGAGCTTCTGAGCCAGTGCGTCGATGAAGAGGAGATCGCAAAGATCATATCGCGCTGGACAGGTATCCCGGTATCGAAGCTGTCCGAGACAGAGAAGCAGAAAACCCTGCATCTGGGCGATGAACTGCACAGACGCGTCATCGGTCAGGATGAGGGGGTTAATCTGGTAACCGAGGCCATTATACGTTCAAATGCGGGCATAAAGGATCCCACAAAGCCTATCGGTTCGTTCCTGTTCCTGGGACCCACCGGTGTCGGCAAAACAGAACTGGCAAAGGCACTCGCAGAGAGCCTGTTCGATGATGAGAGCAATATGGTGCGTCTCGATATGAGCGAATACATGGAGAAGTATTCGGTATCGCGTCTTATCGGAGCGCCTCCCGGATATGTCGGCTACGACGAGGGCGGCCAGCTGACCGAAGCGGTACGCCGTAAGCCTTACTCGGTAGTGCTCTTCGATGAGATCGAAAAGGCTCATCCCGATGTGTTCAACGTTCTGCTCCAGGTGCTCGATGACGGACGTATCACCGATTCGCAGGGCAGGACAGTGGATTTCAAGAACACTATCGTCATCATGACCTCGAACCTCGGATCACAGTATCTGCTCGACGGTATCGAAGCCGACGGCAGCATCAGCGAGGAGGCGGACAAGATGGTCCATGAGGAGCTCAGAACCCACTTCAGGCCCGAGTTCCTGAACCGTCTCGACGAGATCATCATGTTCAAGCCTCTGACAAAGGACAATGTCGCAGGCATCGTTCGTCTGATGCTCGCGGATGTGAATAAGCGTCTTGAGGAGCGCAGGATAAAGATCGAACTGAGCCCCGCAGCGATGGATTTCGTTGCCGAAAACGGTTTTGATCCGGTATTCGGCGCACGTCCGCTGAAGCGTTTCATCCAGAAGGAGGTCGAGACCCTGGCGGCCAAGATGATCCTTTCCGACGCCGCGCGCGACGGAGATACGATCACGATAGATGTCGAGGACGGAAGACTCTTCGGACAGGTGTGATATTAAGATAAGACAAGGGGAGGGTTCTTTCGGATGCGAATTCCGCAGCCGGAAGAACCCTCCCCTTGTCTTCAGAAGAACCGTCCCCTTGTCTTGTTGTTGGCCTTGTTATTATTTTACCGTACAGCCTGCGGCTGTCCGCCTTTTAATTCTGCCTTATTCTCGTACATTTCCCTGTCGGCGCGTTCAAATACCTCGGATACGAGAGCGTCGGTACCCTGAATGAATTCGGACATACCCGATGCCAGTATCGGTCTGGCATTCGTGCGCTGATTCTCCAGTACCCGGTCACGCAGCTTCTGTAAAAGCGCCTCGCGGTTTGCGTAATCGCTGCTCTGCAGGAATACCGCGAACTCATCGCCGCCGACCCTGAATACGGGGCTGTGGACATATATATCGCAGAGAAGCTTCGCCGAAGCTTTGAGGTATTCATCGCCTGCCACGTGGCCTTCGGTATCGTTGATCACTTTAAGATTGTTGGCATCGCATACGACGATGGCAAAAGGGAAATAATCCACGCCTTTGTCGAGGTTTGACTGAACGGTCTGCTCCAGCTCGGTGAATGCGTTTTTATTTTTTATACCGGTCAGTTCGTCGCGGCGCGCCAGCTCTTTTTCGGTATTCAGCGCCTTGAGCTGCTGCTTTGCCTTGCGGACTTCGGCATCGACATTTTCCACACCGATGATGAAATGGTTGCCGTCGCTGGTCTTGCGTACGACCATGCGGCAGTACTGCGGCTTACCGTTGACCATCAGACGGTAGTCGAGACTGCGCATCTTTTTGTCCTCGAGAGCGGAGATCATGTTGTCGCGGCTCAGGAACGTGGTTACGGCATCCCTGTCGCCCTTATGAACGATCTGGGGAATGTTTTCCAGAGATTCGGCAAAGAAGTCATCGCCGGACTGCTGTATCTCCAGCTGACCGTAGATGTTGCTGGTTTCGTAGCTGATATAGTGTGAATTACGCACATCCACATAGTAGATCATGTCGTAGTTCGAAGCCAGGCTTTCGGCTATGCGGGTAAACGTGACCTGCTTTTTCTGATTCTCCTTACGCTGGGCTTCGACCATGATGTCTTCTTCGATATCCTTAACGTACAGAACGAAGTGCCTGTCATCGTGGGCACGCATCACGGTAAACAGGAAGAATTTGTATGCCTCGCCGACCTTTATCCTGTATTTGTATGAGAAAGACTTCCTGCCTTCGAGGTTGCCGACCAATACATCTTTGTAATACAGACTCACGGCGAACTCACGATCGTCCGGATGCGCGTATCTTGCGGCGTTCTCTCGGGTCTCGGTATAAAAATCCTTGCCGGCGGTGGGTACTTCCATCGATTCGTACTGCGAACTCTTAGAGAATTCAAGGAATTCGCCCGTATTAATGTCGATGTAGAACATTACTTCATAACCTTCGGCGAGGATCGTGGCGATATTGTCGTAGGTTTCCTTGTCTCTGAGCTCGCTGTTTATAACGTAAGAGTTGATGATAGCCGTCCCGAGCACGAGTCCCATCGTATAAAACGGCATCTGCGGGCCGAAGAACTGATGTATCTGGAAAACCTCAAGCATGAGAGTGGTAAAACCGACAGCAGCGTAGCGCTCGCGCTCCCTGCCTCTGGATCTGACCGCTATATACAGCAGATATGAAGAAATGACCACGTACAGCGCGATCTGCAGGGCGATCGAGATATATCTGCCGGGCTCCATGACATACTCATGGTCATCTGTATAGGAGAAAATGAAGGGGAAGAAACGGTTGACCATCAGCTGTATCAGTCCGAGCGTAAATATCGCCCAAACCGCATAGAGCAGTGTCTTGGAACGGCGTCCGCGCTTATCCAGAAATGCAACTATATAGCGTGCCCATGTAAGCATGGTAAGCAGCATGAAGATAAAATAAAAAACGGTAGCTGAGTAGAGGAAGGGGAATACGGCGGAAATACCGCGGTTTTCGTATAAAAAACCCCATGCGGCATCAAACAGGAAAAAACCTTCCGAGGCAATGAGGAAAGCCCTGAAGCGCGAGGCAGTCTTAGACCCGGCCTGAACCGCGTCTTTTCCGAGCGCCTTACGATACAGTATAAGCTGAAGTAAAAAAGCGAATAAACCCGCACCCGAATTATACATTAACCGCAAACCTCCTTAATGGGGCAGTAAAATACTGCCCCATTTACATTATCGGCATTTGCGCCCGTGAGGTCAATGATAAATTGCATAGGTACGCGGGTTTGTTAAGCCGAAAGGCTGTCAATGGCCTTGTATATGTCGAGCAGCATATCGCCGAGCTCCGTGCAGGCGGATACCGCGGCGTTCGAAGACGATACGCCCTCGTTTGAAAGAGACGAAACCTCTTCGCTGGTCGCGGACAGATTCGTTATGCTGTCATTGATCTCCGAAGTACTGCGGGCGATCTTGTTAACGCCGGCCTCGAGTCCCGAGAACTGACTGATCAGATCGGATACATTCTGGCTGATCAGATCGAAGCTTTCGCCCGTGGTCGCGATCATACTGTTCTGTTCCTTAACGGTATCCATGGTCTTCTCAACGCTTTGAGCCGTAAAATTGATATTGCCAGTGAGCTCGTTGATGATCTCGGTGATCTTGTTGGAAGCCTCATTGGTCTGCTCTGACAGGCTTCTGATCTCTTCGGCAACAACGGCGAAGCCGCGTCCCGCATCGCCGGCTCTTGCTGCCTCGATCGATGCGTTGAGCGCGAGCAGGTTGGTCTGACCGGAGATAGTAAGGATGGACTTGAGTATCTCCTGTACATCGCTGATCTTATTGGTGACAACCGCCGTCGCGTCTATGGTCTCACGGCTTACTACTTCTACGTCATGGGCCTTGTCCCGGAGCTCCTTAAGGACTTTGTTGCCGCTGTCGATAGCTCCGCTGGCCGCTTCGGCTGCGGTGGTCATCTGATCCTTGCTCTGTCTGGTGGCATCGGTCTGATCGCTGATCTCGCGGCATTTATCCGCCTGAACCGAAATGGCCTGTGCCGTGCTCTCGGTACTCTGAGCGATCTGCTCCATAGCCTGGTTGTTGCCGCGGATAATAGTCTGCAGAGAGGCCATGTTTTCCTTTACCTTGCCGAACATTTCACGCACGTTGTCCGCTGTGGTCATAATGCGGTCCGCAGTCTGTTTCTGCTCATCGGAAGCCTTGCGGATGGCGTCGGTATTCTCGGTGGTAAATCTCAAGAGCATGCGTACTACCATGTTGGCTGCCACGATGGCCAGTATCAGGACTACGGTGTCGATCATATATGCCTTCAGATCGCCTGTGCCGGCCGCCACATTGCGTATGAGAACGATCAGATACGGGATAAAAAGCTCAGCGCTGCCCATCATGCAGGCTTTTGCGTTCATATATACGATGCATGAGATGAGTATCGGAAGTCCGTAGGAGAAGAAGATAAGGTCATTCTGGACCAGCATGATGACTACGTACAGCAATGCCGCTCCGACCAGAATGAGAGTGAGTCCGAGCTTGTTGTCGCGGCCTTTTGTAATGCCGGCGACCATAAGCGCGCACGAGATGACCGAAGTGATCAGCTCACTGATAACAATAAAATTGAAGCCGGTTTTCAACCCCTGGAAGAACATCAGCAGGATCGCCGAAACCAGAACGATCATGTTGATAACGAATGTCTGTTTATTTGCTCTGATAAATTGATCTTTGGTCATAAATAGCCCCCTTTGCATCAGCATTGTCATTATTGCATGTAACATTAAAAATGATACACGAAAAATAGTGTCAGGTCAATGCGAAGATTGAATATTTATGGATTACTTATAAAAATACACAAAACGTGTACATGGCTTGCCTTAATATGATGCCGGGAGCGCTCTGATACGCAGCTTGTGCTCAAACGGGGTGATATCGGTCAGATAGACCGTAAAACACTCAGGATTTCTGGGTTCGCTGCCGAACTTGCCTGCGGTAAAATTATGCGTGCCGAAGCAGGGACCGAGTTCGATGGCGTCATTCCCTTTAGTAACCGTAAGCGTGCCGTCCTTTGCGACCATGCCCGCACCGGCGTGCCCTTCCGCGATGAAATGCTCACTCTCGGCCCTGCAGCCGGGATCGAAGCTGAGCTCGAGGCGGAACGGCGCGTTTTCCGTGCCGTATACGTTGAGATCGAGGTCTATGCCGTCGGATACGGGAGTTACCGTGATCTCAAAGAACATATCGGTACCGGGGACGGTGCCTCTATTTGAATGGTCCATTTTATGCCAGTCGGAAGTCGCGGGTTTATCGGCGAACGGGAGATTGTAGCGGCCCTCCATTTTCTGAAAGAGCCTGAATACCACGGGAGCATCCGACCCGATATATGCCGCGTCGGCGGGTGTTCCGTCGGGGCGCAGTGCCTCGAGCCTTTCGGGAATGAAGGCTCTGTGCTCAAAGAAGCTCGCGCCGAGCTTAAAGCCGCATGTGAGCGACCCTGAGCGGAAATACAGAAAGCTCGAGCAGCCGCTGATGACCGAATATGATAAACGCCCGGAGCGTGCGCGGATGATGTTCGAATCGGTATAGAAACGGCGGTATTCGGAAGGAATCCCGCAGCCGGTGTGTTCAAATCCGATGAGCTCCGGAAGCAGCATGAATTCGGCGGCGCAATCCTGATGCGGGATACCCAGCCTGTCGCAAAGAGCGAAGATATAGTTTGCGGCGTCGAGGAACTCGGGTATGTTGAACCTGTGTCCGATATAGAGATACTCAAAATAATAGTCGGTCGGATAGTAGACCTTACCGCGGTCCTGACGCGTGGAATTGTTGGTGAAGATGCTGCCGTCGGGCTCGATGTATGTGAGCATCATCCTGAGATTGCGGATCACGTGCTCACAGTAGGAATCGTCGCCGACGGCGGCCGCGAGCATGATAAGGGCATTGTTCGTGACGCGGTTGTAATTGCCGGCGGAACGCTCGGTGTACTCGCCGTCTTCATTGCAGTCGATGCCCTCGTCCAGATACCGTTTTGCGGAATCCGCGAAGGAAGGATCGCCGAATACCTTTGTGCACATGCAGAGAGCGGAGGCTATGGCCCAGCGGTGGTTGGGTGTATGGAAGCCGCCGTGCTTAACCGATTCGGCCGCATCGAGTATGATCGGCTTCATGATGTTGAGGATGCGCGCGATATCGGGGCTGCCCGGGAAATCCCTTTGCAGCAGGCAGTATACGGGGAGCATGCGCTTGATGCAGAAGGAAGTATCGGGAGCGGAATGGAAATTGCAGTCGTTGAAGTCAAATGAGCCGTCCTCATGCTGCACGCTCTTTATGAAAACGAAGCCCGCAAGGATCCGTTCGTACAGGGCGGAAGAGTCCTTAAAGCGGCTCTCGGGAGTCACATAGGCGGTGATCATGAGCATGGTATTATAGATCGCGTATTTGGCCTCGACGAGATCGAACGGATCGCGAAATCCGCCGAAATAAGGCGAAGCCTCGTCGGGCACCTGCCTGTGCATAACCTGTTCGACTCTTATATCGTTATCCCTGACCACGGTAAGATAGTGCTGTCTCATGCCTGCCTCCGTTCCGGGGTGCTCTGAAACACCCGATTTTAAACGTGTAAACAACAGATTTCACATTAAGGATAGCAATAAGGCGGAGAATAGTCAATAATACTTTAACAGGTGTAAAAACACGGACTAGAACAAGGGTACATGCCGCTGATGACATGTACCCCTGTCCTAGATATAGAATAAAAGTAGCTGGCAAAGTAATCTGCCCGTAAGGGCATGGCGCAAAACTTAAAGCGCGCTGTCCCGCTCCTCGCCGGAAACAGGACTATCCTTGCGGCCGCATCTGCGGACGCAGAGCAGAGTGATGATGACCGCGGCTGCGAAACACAGCACACCGACCAGTACATATCCGCCCACGGAATCCGAAAGCAGGAAGGAGCCGTATACGGAATACATCTCGTCTATGCCGGTGATCCGGTCCATGTTCATGAACGACAATACGAGCATCAGTCCGACAACAGCGGTCGCTGCAGTCAGTTCTGCGATCTTTTTGCGCTTATGATCACGGATGAGTACGTTTTTTCTGCGAGTGATCTCACTTAACGCACTGTCATTATCATACTTCATATAAAACTCCTCCTTCCCCCAATTATCCGCATCCCCCGAAATACGTTTTCACCCATTAGTACCCTATGGGAAGCAGATTACTCACCTG
>JAGCSS010000353.1 GCA_017964055.1 Lachnospiraceae bacterium | reverse complement strand
TCCGGCAAGCAGCTGCTCCTTAAAAGGATGCAGATATGTCTCAAGTTCTATTACATCTCCGGTATTATTGCCTCTGACCTCAGGAGTATCCAGATCGAAAACGACCGTCACTCCGACCGGCATGAAGCGGTAGACATATCTGAATTCAATGTCGGGAGTGCCGTCCCTGATCTCCTCGAGCATACCCTCAACGCGGGCATAATCGGGTCCTGCCTCGCCCAGTTCGATATACTCGTCTATCCTCTCCGCATCGAGCACCCTGGCCGTCATCGACGCGGCGCTCTCGCAGCTGTAGGTATACTGGTCCATCGCGAAATTGCGGTAAAGGATGTAGCTGATGATCGTCGTTACCACCGCAACGCAGACCATGATCACGGAAATGATCGCGATGATCTTGCCGCGCAGTGAGAACGACCTCGTACCGTTCTTTTTCGCATAATGCAGCTCATCTTCCGAAAGCGGAGCCTGACGCCATCCGGTCATCCAGAGTCCGGGCTTGAGCCTGTTGGGGATGAGTTTGAGTATGATGAATACAAGAACAACGGTGATACCCTTATCGACCAGGTCAATGACAACGTCCGATGTCATCTGCGCCCAGAAAACATTCAGCTTACCGCTCTCAAGAAGCGCTCTCGCGAAAGGAGCGCTGATGCCCTCTCCCATACCGTAGCCATAGAGCAGGTAGGTAAGGATCGAGCCCAGTACGCCTCCGATAAAGGCGAAAATGGGGATGGTGAGCAAGGCTTTCCCCAGCTTGTCAAACCAGCCTTTTTTGCCGAGATAAGTACCTCCGGCAGCGATCAGAGTGGACAGCACCACATAATACGCATTGCCGGGATTGCCCTGCATATTGATGATATTGTTAAGATACCCCACCGCGATACCGGGCAGATATCCGCCGAGAACGGCCGCGACAAGGGTTCCCACATTGTCGAGATACAGCGGAAGCTTAAGTGCGCCCGCAGCTCTCGGGAGAATAAAATTGATTACAATGGCCCCTGCAAAAAAAGCGATCCGGAATATCAGATGTTTCCTATCGCGTACATTGACCGTATCTGAAACAGCATTATTATCCATGATCAGGTTCACCTCTTAATCGAGAATAATCCTAAATACAACCACCCTTAATGTAGCAGATAACCGAAAATAATTCAATAGCCGTGAAGTTTTACGCCTTTCTTATGATTTTATGTGAATCGATCCTGCATCAGGTTATAGAAATTTTATTTGACTTTCCCCGTACATGCGAGTAGCATGGTCTCGCGTGTTTACTTATATCTTTAGACAGGATCGTTTATGAAAAAGCTGAATTTATCTGACAATAAGACCGTCAGCCGCATACTGCTCAACTTTGTTATCGCGACGGCAGCACTGTTTTTTAACGGTTTCGGTATCTACCTTACAATGAAAGCCGGCATCGGCGCAGCACCGTGGGACGTTTTAAGCCTCGGTCTGTCAAAGACCCTCGGTATACTCTACGGCACAGCCTCGATATCCGTTTCGATCACCATACTGATAATAGACATACTGATGAAGGAGCCTATCGGGCTCGCAATGATCATAGACGCGATCGTAGTCGGAAAATCAGTCGATTTCTTCAATTACATAAACCCGGTACCGGTTCCCGAAACCATTCCCGGCAGCATAGGACTCCTGCTCCTCGGGCTCGTGATAATAGGCTATACACAGCTGTTCTATATGCGCGCGGCGCTCGGCTGCGGCCCGAGAGACACACTGCTCGTAGGCCTGAAAAAGCGGCTCACACGTATTCCGATCGGTGCCGTGAGCATCGGTCTGTTAAGCACCGCGACACTGATAGGATATCTCCTCGGCGGACCGGTAGGCTTAGGCACTCTTCTGTGCGCTTTCCTGCAGGGGCCCATCATGCAGCTGTCCTTCCGTTCGCTCTCATTTGACGCAACGGGCGTCAGCCACCAGAGATTTTCCGAGACCTTCGCGGTATTTGCTTCCGCTTTCAAAAACAAGCACGGTTTTTCGGCCGGAAGACGCAAACACGCATAAAATAAGACATAAATACATGGGGACGGTTCTTCCGTCCCCATGTCTTATATCCCGTAGACTGCCACGCCGAAGCATGCGGCGATCGCTATCAGCATTATCGGAGAAACCTTGTGCTTGAGGACTTTCCGCGACCCGAAATAGATCAGTGCCAGCACTGCGGCAAGTATAGGCGCCGCGATATCGCGTTCGGCCTCAAATGCCGGATAAATACTGCTGATCAGCACCATATAGACTCCTGTCGCGCCGATGATGCCTATGATGCAGGGCATCAGTCCGCCGAGCACGGCACGGACATATTTATTTTCCAGCACTTTCTTTAGAACGATCATTATCAGCAGGATCAGGAAGAACGCCGGCAGTACCACCGCAAGCGTTGCGATGATGCCGCCCGGGATGCCGCCCTTCGTGCTGCCGACATAAGTCGCGAGATTGACCGTGATCGGGCCCGGAGTGGATTCGCTGACCGCGATCATATCCATTATCACTTCTTCGTCGAGCCAGCCGTAGTAGAGCACCACATCCCTGATAAGCGGGATGGCCCCGTACGCGCCTCCGAACGAAAACAGTCCCACTACGAGAAATCCGATAAGCAGTTCAAGGTATATCATTTACGTTCACCATCCTCTCCGGACGGCGCGCCCTGTATCACGAATATCACGAGGCTGACAATGGCGGCGACCAGCATGATCCCGATAGAAGAGAATTTCCACGAGAAAATGTTTATCAGCAGCATCGCAAGGAACGATCCGCCCATGATGATGCATGGAATGAGT
>JAGCSS010000352.1 GCA_017964055.1 Lachnospiraceae bacterium | reverse complement strand
GCAGGTCGGCAAAAAGGTCGGATATGCTCCGAGAGCAGAAGTACTTGCGATGATCCAGGAATCGTAAATAATGGCTATTGGGTGCCTGTCACTTTATGGTGACAGGCACTTTTTTATTGTTTTCTGGAAACGTTTCCAAAAAATGATTGAAAACGTTTCCAACCTCTGTTATTATAGGTTCGTAACGGGCCGTAAGGCCCATTTTGGACAGATATGAAATAAGGGGGTTTTTATGACTGCTAGGATTAAACGGATCACTGCAGGCCTGATCGCTGTATTGATGGTCGCTGCGCTGTTTGCCGGGATCATGCCGATGAGGACTGTGCCGGTCAAAGCCGCGGACGGACCGGTCATCAGGCTGCATTATCATCGCCCCGACGGCAATTATGCCGGATGGGACGTATGGTTCTGGGAATACGGAAAGGACGGCGCGGCATACGCGTTTGAGGACGTAAACGGTGAAAAGGTTGCCACGATGCAGGTGACTGCGGGAGTTACTTCTGTCGGCTTCATCGTCAGGACCGAGAGCTGGGATAAGGATGTTGCCGAAGACCAGTTCATCGATATCGCCGAGCTCGTTACCGGCTCCGTGGACATTTACGTCGAATCGGGCGTAAAGGGCTACACAAAGGAATACGGCGGCGACGCGGCTGTAGGCATCAAGGTCAAGTCCGCAAAGTATAACATGGACGGTACGGTAACGGTTGAGATGACCGCCGCGCTCGACGGAGATATTATTTCTCAGTTCTCCATGAAGGGAAAGGACGGCGATATCGGTATCACCGGCATTTCCGCGGAAAGCGACAGGACATACACTTTTACGATCGACAAGGAGCTGGATGTGTACGGAAAAGGCTATTATCTGACTTACGACGGCAATGACTATCCCATAACTCTTCCCGTGGTATTCTCTACGGATGAGTTTGAGGCGCAGTTTACCTATAAGGGCGATGATCTCGGCGCGGTATGGAGCAAGACCGGCACGACCTTCAGGGTATGGGCGCCCACAGCGTCGGAGGTCAGCGTAAATCTCTATAAGTCGGGCACGGACGGTACCGACGATCTGATCAAAACCGTTCCGATGACCGCAGATGTCAACGGCACCTGGATAGCAAAGGTCGACGAAGACCTGAACGGAACCTATTATACCTACGCCGCGAATGTGGACGGAGAGCTGCGCGAGGCATGTGATCCCTACGCGAGGACGACCGGAGCGAACGGTAAGAGGGCGATGGTCATCGATCTCGATTCCACCGATCCCGAGGGCTGGGCAAACGATAAGAATCCCCATGCGGGCGAGGGCATCAACGATGCGATCATCTATGAGGCTCATATCAGGGATCTGACGATCAACAGCGAAGCAAATATACTGAACAAGGGCAAATACCTCGGTCTTACCGAGACCGGTACCAAGACGCTCAAGGGCAAGGCTACCGCGGTCGATCATATGGTCGAGCTCGGCATCACGCATCTGCACCTGCTCCCTGTATATGATTTCGGTTCGGTCGATGAGACCTCCGCGATCAACAGATACAACTGGGGATACGATCCCGTGAACTACAATGTTCCCGAGGGTTCCTACGCTACCGACGCCTATAACGGCGAGGTGCGCGTAAAGGAGTTCAAGCAGATGGTTCAGGCCCTGCATAACAGGGGCATCAGCGTGGTTATGGACGTGGTTTACAACCATGTTTACAGTGCCGCGGATTTCTGCTTCAACAAGCTGGTTCCCGGGTATTTCTCGAGAATGAAGGACGGTGTTTATTCGAACGGTTCGGGCTGCGGAAACGATACGGCTTCCGAGCGCTCGATGGTTCGCAAATATATCGTGGATTCAGTGCTCTACTGGGCAGATGAGTATCATATCGACGGCTTCAGATTCGATCTGGTGGGCCTGCTCGATGTGGATACGGTGAATGAGATCGTTGAGACCGTTCACAAGACTCATCCCGACGTGATATTCTACGGCGAGGGCTGGAGCTTATCCACCAATCCCACAAAGGAAAACGTTGAGCTCGCGACGCAGACCAACAGCAAGCTCACACCCGGATTCGCGTACTTTAACGATACGATCCGCGATGCTTTAAAAGGCAGCGTGTTCAATACCGCGGCAGGCTTTGTTTCGGGCGCCGCAGGCAACGAGACCAAGATCCAGAGATGCTTTATCGGACTCGATACCTGGTGCAAGACACCCGCGCAGACGATCAATTACGCGTCCTGCCATGACAACAACACTCTGTTTGACAGACTGAGGCTCTCCAATTCAAAGGATGATGAGGAGACTATCATCAAAATGAACAATCTCGCCGCAGCGATCTATATGACGGCGGAGGGCGTGCCCTTCATGTCGGCGGGCGAGGAGATGCTCAGGACCAAGACAAACAAGGACGGCACCTACAACTCCAACAGCTACAACGCGGGAGATACCGTTAACTCGATCAAATGGGCTACTCTCGAAGAGCAGAAATACGCAGATGTGTATGATTACTACAAAGGCCTCATCGCGTTCAGAAAGGCTCATCCTTCGTTAAGACTCGACAACGCGGCCGATATCGAGGCAAATGTTTCGACGATCGCCGAGCTGAACGATCAGGTTGTGGGCTTTAACGTCAAGGGTGGTCAGGCAGGTGAGACTGCAGAAGAGATGTACCTGTTCTTCAACGCGAAGACAGAGCCGGTTGAGTACACTCTGCCCGACGGCAGCTGGGATGTATATATCAACGGCACAAAGGCAGGCACCGAGATCCTGGGCAGCGTATCCGGCAAGATCACTATCGAGCCTGTTTCCGCACTGGTTGTGGCTAAAACGATCCCGGGTGCCGTTGTAACAGATACACCCGTACAGGATAACAACGGTTCGCAGAACGAGCCTCAGGTGACAGGCACCGAGAGTACGAAGCCTGCCGAAGGCACGACAAAGTCCAATACCGGCACTCACATCATTATCGGAGTGGTGGGACTCGCGGCGGTTGCGGCAGTGATCGCGCTGGCCAGAAGGAACAGAAAGAAATAAGACACGAAGACATAGGTAAGACAAGGGGACGGCTCCAATGGCATTTAGTTAATCTTTCTCAATGCCTTTT
>JAGCSS010000351.1 GCA_017964055.1 Lachnospiraceae bacterium | reverse complement strand
CCTGCACCAGCGCGTGTTCAACGGCTGCACGGGCTGCCGCTACTGCATGCCCTGCCCGAACGGCATCAATATCCCCGGCAATTTCTCGATCTGGAACGATTACGGCATGTACGAGAACGCGGGCCGCACAAAGTGGAAATGGGAGCATGATATCGCAGACGACGCGAAGGCAAAGAACTGCATAGAGTGCGGACTGTGTGAGGAGGCATGTCCCCAGCACATCAATATCCGCGAGAACCTGAAGGAACTGCAGGAGATGCTGGACAGAGTAACAGCGTGATGATCATAAAATAAAGAGGCTGCCGCTTTATGCGGCAGCCTCTTTCGCTTTAGTATCCGAATTTACCTATCAGCGACTCGTCGTCTTCTATCCATTCGCTGACATTGATGACGCGATACTCGTCGTGAGTGTCGCGGATGTAGACTTTTTCGATGCCGGAGTTGATGATCTGGCGTTTGCACATCGAGCAGCTGTTGGAGTTTTTGATGTACTCTCCGGTGTCTGCCTCGAGACCGCAGAGGAACATGGATGCTCCGATCATGTCCTGACGCGCCGCGCTGATGATGGCATAGGCCTCGGCATGCACGCTGCGGCAGAGCTCGTAGCGCTCACCGCGCGGGATGTTGAGCTCGCTCCGGATGCATTTGCCGATGTCAGAGCAGTTCTTGCGGCCGCGGGGCGCGCCCACATAGCCGGTCGCGATAACTTCGTCGTTTTTCACGATGACAGCTCCGTAATGCCTGCGCAGACAGGTGCTGCGGTGCGAAACCACCTCAGCCAGGTCAAGGTAATAATTTATCTTGTCGCGTCTTTCCATACGTTCCTCCCTTTTTTTGATCTATCCCGTGTCCGCTCTGCCCTCTGTGCGGCTTACAGTGTCTCGACCGCCGCTCTCTCCACGGGCAGGCTCTTTACGTACTGCTCCATGAACTTGTCAAAGCCGGCAACATCTGCCGCAACGGGCTGCAGGCTCTCACCCTTATTGCCCGCGAAGACTTTATTGTTCAGGAAATCGTCGAGGCTCTCTCCGGCTGCCTTATTTACCATGTACGAAGCAAGGATCGCCATGCCCCATGCGCCGCCCTCGCCCGCGGTCTCCATTACGGAAACGGGCGCGTTGATGGCTGCTGCGAGGATGCCCTGGCCCACGCCCTTTGTCTTGAACAGACCGCCGTGGCCGTACATCGTATCAACCTTAACGCCCTCATCCTTAAACATAACGTCGCAGCCGTATTTGAGAGTTGCGAGCGCCGAGTAAATATGAGTGCGCATGAAATTCGCCAGTGTGAACTTTGCGTCGGGAGTGCGCGCGAATACGAGACGTCCCTCATCGAAGCCCGTAACCGACTCGCCCGAGAAATAGTTGTATGAAAGCAGGCCGCCGCAGTCGGGATCGCCTTCGAGGGCCTTATTGAACAGTATGGTGTAGAGATCGCCCTTGTTGACCTTTGCGCCGATCGTCCCGGCAAATTCAGCAAGCAGGCCTACCCACGCGTTGATATCCGAAGTACAGTTGTTGCAGTGTACCATGCCGACGAGCTTGCCCGAAGGCGTGGTAACGAGGTCGATGATCGGGTAAACCTTTGAGAGCTCCTTCTCGAGCACAACCATCGCAAATACAGAAGTACCTGCGGAAACATTGCCCGTGCGCAGCGCAACCGAATTGGTCGCGACCATGCCGGTTCCGGCGTCTCCCTCGGGAGGGCAGAGCGGAACGCCTGCTTCGAGCGCTCCTGAGATATCGAGCTTTTTCGCGCCTTCTGCGGTCAGCTTTCCTGCGTCATCGCCTGCGGTGAGCACCTTCGGCAGTATGTCGCGCAGCTTCCAGGGATAGCCTTTGCCTGCCGTGAGCGCGTCAAACTTTGCGATCATGCCGTTGTTGAAATCACCTGTCGCGATGTCGATCGGGAACATGCCCGATGCCTCGCCGACGCCCATAACGCGCTGTCCGGTCAGCTGCCAGTGCAGATAACCCGCAAGCGTGGTGAGATATTTGATGTCCTTTACGTGAGGCTCTCCGTTGAGGATCGCCTGATACAGATGCGCGATGCTCCAGCGCTGGGGGATATTGTATCCGAACTCCTTTGTGAGCGCCTCGGCCGCCTCACCCGTGATCGTGTTGCGCCAGGTCCTGAAGGGTACCAGCAGCTCCCCGTTCTCTGTGCATGCCACGTAGCCGTGCATCATCGCTGAAAAACCGATGGCCGCGAGTCCGGTGATGCCGATGCCGTACTGCTCCTTTACATCTCTTGTGAGGTCGGCATAGCAGTCAGCCAGTCCGGTCCACACATCCTCAATGTGATATGTCCATACGCCGTTCTCGAGCCTGTTTTCCCACTCATGCGAGCCCTGTGCGATGGGTCTGTTGTTCTCGTCGTTCAAAACCGCCTTGATCCTTGTCGAACCGAGCTCGATGCCCAGCACCGCGCGTCCGTTCTCAATACACTCTTTTGCTGTCATAATTATCCCCATTCCCGCATCCGCATGGGATGCCGTCTGATTTTTTCATTTATGATTGTAAAATAAAAAGGCGATCATTTCAATGTGATAATCGACTTTTTTGGTGCATTTTCGTTTTATTTTATCAGCTTAATCAACGTACTTCTTTAACGTCTTTCTGACAGCTCCGACGCCGGCATTAAGCTCGTTGAAATAACCCGTGATGATCGGCGCAAGACCAGCCGCAGCAAGGTCGGTGCCGAATATAACCTCGTTCGAGAGAAGCTGTGTGAGCCTGTCCTCGGTTACGTCGCTGTCGCCGAAGCATACATCGCCGATCATGCCGCGTGCGGTCTGAAGCATAGGATCCGCTGAGGGAGTAAATGAATCTCCGCTGTCATCCACAGCCATCAGATATCTGAGCCAGCCCGCGATAACGAGAGGCATGTAGATCAGTGTGTCCGCGTCACCCTTCTCGATATGCGCCTTGAAGTTCTCGCCGTAGCGGATCGGAAGCTTCTGCGAAGTATCGGTCGCGATCCTCTGAGGAGTATCGGGCATGAAGGGGTTCGGGAAGCGCTCGTTCAGGCACTCGTCAAGGAACGCCTTAGGATCGATGATGCCCGGATTAACAACAACGGGCATGCCTTCGGTCAGCGCCATCTTTGTGATAAGGCCCTTGAGCTGCGGATCCTTCATTTCCGCGGAAATGGAGGTGTAGCCGAGCAGGCAGCCGTAGATCGCAAGCGCGGTGTGCAGCGGGTTCAGGCAGGTGCAGACCTTCATGCGCTCGCATGCGTTGACCGT
>JAGCSS010000350.1 GCA_017964055.1 Lachnospiraceae bacterium | reverse complement strand
GCAAATCCGGGCAGTATCTCAAAGCCCCGTCAGTCCGACGGACGCCCCTCGTATATGGTCATGGAGGTCGACAGGGACGGTGAGATAAAATTTACGCCAAGATTTATTTGACATCAACAGGCATGAGATATTATAGTTGCTTGTTAGAAGAAATCTGTATATATGTTAACGAGGAATAAAATGGATATTAACAAGCAAAGATCCGCTCCCGTCTATGAGGCGCTGGAGCGGTTTCGTAAGCAGAGGGTAGTACCCTTTGATGTGCCGGGTCACAAGAGAGGCAGAGGCAATCCCGAGCTGGTGACATTGCTGGGGGAAAAATGTGTCGGACTGGACGTCAATTCGATGAAGCCGCTGGACAATCTGTGTCATCCGGTTTCTGTTATTTATGACGCCGAGGCGCTCGCTGCCGAGGCTTTCGGTGCCGCGCACGCTTATTTCATGGTCGGAGGTACGACCTCCGCTGTACAGAGCATGGTACTGACCGCGTGCAAGGCGGGAGACGAGATCATTCTTCCGCGCAATGTGCACAGGAGCGTGATCAACGCGCTGGTACTGTGCGGCGCGGAGCCGGTTTATGTGAATCCGCAGGTGGACAATCATATCGGGATCGCGCTCGGGATGGATATCGACAAAGTAAAAGAAGCCATCGAGACTCATCCGAAAGCGAAGGCGATACTGGTAAACAATCCGACATATTACGGTATCTGCTCGGATATCTGCACGATCACGAAGCTGGCTCATGAGCACGGTCTGATGGTGCTCGCGGACGAGGCACACGGAACGCATTTGTATTTTAATGAAAACCTTCCGACGGCGGCCATTGCGGCCGGAGCGGATATGGCAGCCGTCAGTATGCACAAATCCGGAGGCAGCCTGACACAGAGCTCACTGCTGCTGCTCGGACCGAATGTAAACACACGTTATGTCGAGCAGATCATAAATCTCACGCAGACTACGAGTGCCAGCTATCTGCTGCTCTCGAGTCTTGATATTTCCAGGCGAAACCTGGCCCTTCGCGGACGCGAGTCGTTCGAAAAAGTAAAGGATATGGCCGAGTACGCCAGAGGCGAGATCAATTCCATAGGAGGATACTATGCCTACGGCAAGGAGCTGGTTAACTGCGGGAGCATATTTGATTACGATGTGACGAAGCTGTCCGTGTATACCCGTGACATAGGGCTTACGGGCATCGAGGTCTATGATCTGCTGCGTGACGAATATGACATTCAGATAGAGTTCGGCGATATCGGCAATATACTCGCGTATATCTCGATAGGCGACAGGATACAGGATATCGAGCGTCTCGTCGGAGCACTGGAGGATATCAAGCGTCTGTATTCAAAGACTCCCACAAAGCAGCACAATGCCGAATATATCGCTCCCATCGTCGCGGCGACTCCCCAGAAGGCATTTTACGCAGAAAAGGAGCTGGTCCCGATCAGGGAGACGGCAGGGAGGATCTGCGGCGAGTTCGTAATGTGCTATCCGCCCGGGATACCGATCCTCGCGCCCGGCGAGATGATCACAAAGGAGATCATCGATTCTACGCTCTACGCGATGGAGAAAGGCTGCTCCATGCAGGGCCCCGAAGACGGCAGTCTGGAACGACTGAATGTGCTGAAATAGTTACTATTCACAGTAAATCTGTGTCAAGCGCAAAACGTAAGCTTGCTTACAGTTTTGTGATTGCACAGATTGTACTGTAAAGAGTAACAGGAATAATAGAAAGTGAGTCAGTGATGGAATTCTGGTTTTCAGAAATGCATACAAATAACGTCAAGATGTCCGTGCGCGTCGAAAAACAGCTGTTTTCGGGCATCAGTGACTTTCAGAGGATAGATGTCTTCGAATCTCAGGAATTCGGCAGATTCCTGACCTCCGACGGCAGCGTGATATTCTCGGAAAAGGACGAGTTTACCTATGACGAGATGGTCGTGCATGTGCCCATGGCGGTGCATCCGAATGTAAAAAAGGTGCTGGTCATCGGAGGCGGAGACGGAGGAGTTGCCAGAGAGCTCGGACATTATGATGAGATAGAGGAAATAGATGTGGTCGAGCCCGACGAGATGTTTGTCAATGTCTGTCGTGAGTTCTTTCCGGACAATGCCTGCGGTCTCGACGATCCGCGAGTGAGGCTCCACAACCGCGACGGACTGCGATTCCTCAGAGGCAAGTCGGATGAATATGATCTGATCATCAATGACTCGACCGACCCGCTCGGACATACGGCAGGGCTTTTTACCAAGGAGTTTTACGGTTCCTGTTACAAGGCTCTTAAAGAAGACGGTATCATGGTCTATCAGCACGGCAGCCCTTTCTTTGACGAGGATGAGGACAATTGCCGCGCGATGCACAAAAAGGCATATAAGAGTTTTCCCATCAGCCGTGTTTATCAGGCGCATATCCCCACATGTCCCTCGGGCTACTGGCTGTTCGGGTTCGCCAGCAAAAAGTATCATCCGCTCAAGGACCTAAACGCAAAGCGCTGGAATGACCGCAAGATCAAAACATGGTACTATACGACCAATCTTCACCGCGGTGCGTTTATGCTCCCGAAA
Organism: Lachnospiraceae bacterium; assembly: GCA_017964055.1. Lineage (GTDB taxonomy): Bacteria > Bacillota > Clostridia > Lachnospirales > Lachnospiraceae > RUG11977. Next base: position 872 of record JAGCSS010000350.1, on the reverse strand, counting down.
TATGTGGAGGATCTGCTCGAGGAAGAAGAGGGAAGCAGACAGAAATCTTGAATCAAAACAGGTACTGACCTGATCTAATAACAATAAGGAGGACGATCATTATGAAACTGATGGTTATCGGATGCGGCGGAGTAGCGACCGTTGCTATTTACAAATGCTGTGAGAATCCGCTCTTTACGGAGATACTGCTTGCCAGCAGGACCGTGTCCAAATGCGACGCGCTGGCAGCGAAATTAAAGGATAAGACCAAGGCTGTCATCACGACCGCCACTGTGGACGCCGATTCAAAGGAGTCCCTGGTTAAGCTTATGAAGGAGTTCAAGCCCCATACCGTGCTCAATGTTGCGCTCCCGTACCAGGATCTGACGATCATGGACGCGTGCCTTGAAGCAGGAGCAAACTACGTGGATACCGCCAATTACGAGGCTGAGGATACCGAGGATCCCGAATGGAGAGCGATCTACGAAAAGCGCTGCAAGGAGAAAGGCTTTACCGCATATTTCGATTACAGCTGGCAGTGGGCTTATGATGAGAAGTTCAAGGCGGCCGGACTTACCGCGCTTTTGGGAACCGGATTCGATCCCGGCGTTACGCAGGTTTATTCTGCTTATGCCCTGAAGCACTATTTTGACGAGATACATTACATCGATATACTTGACTGCAACGGCGGTGACCACGGCTATCCTTTTGCCACCAATTTCAATCCCGAGATCAATCTGCGCGAGGTATCCGCGACCGGATCGTACTGGGAGAACGGCCACTGGGTAGAGACCAAGCCCATGGAGATAAAGCGCGTATACAACTTCGATCAGGTCGGTCAGAAGGATATGTACGTGCTCCATCATGAGGAAATCGAGTCATTGGCAAAGAAT
>JAGCSS010000349.1 GCA_017964055.1 Lachnospiraceae bacterium | reverse complement strand
GAACATCTGGGCATTTTTCTCGTTCGCGCCCAGGATCCTGAACGTCATGCTGCTGTCGATCTCCAGATCGGCCACGCCGCCCGGGATATTGTTGATGATCGCGCTCATCTGATCCGTCAGTTTGAGGTTGACGGCGAGCAGACTCATGCGCTCGGTGATATTCTCTATCGTAAGGAACATCAGATATCTGTCCACATTGCTCACGAGGACCCTGACGCCCGCGCGGAGCCATATCTCGCGTTCCTCATGGATCTTGTTCGAGCTGACCTCGCAGAATACCTCTCTGCCGCTAATAACGGCCTTCGCGATGGTCTTTTTGATCTTTTCGCAGTTGATCTGGTCAAACCACTCGAGGAGGTTGTGTGTCCTGTCGGTGTACTCTGTGCGGTCGGTCTCGAGCACGTCAAAGAAACGGTCGTTAACGCGCATCGCTTCGACTTCCTCACCGTCGTATTCAATGATCGCGGCACCGCCCACAAACGAATTAAATATCCTGTTGGCCTGCGAATTGGAGTTAAGGAACTCCATGGCATTGTCTACATCATCATAGTAGGGCTCGCTGATCTTCAGCTCGCGCTCCGCTCCCGAAAGAATGCCTTCGTAATCGGCGGCAGGCATCGGCTTTGCGAAGTAATAGCCCTGCATGTACATACAGCCTATGCTCTTCAAAAACTCGGCCTGACTCTGCGTCTCTACGCCCTCGGCAATGATGGGGAGCTTCAGCCACTTCGACATGCGCACAACCGAACTGAGGATCGGGCCGCCGCGGCCTTCCCTGCCCTCCGACTCGATAAACTTCATATCGAGCTTGAGCATGTCAACGGGAACGTCCTTTAAGGTATTGAGCGACGAATAGCCGCTGCCGAAATCATCCATCTCTACGCAGAAGCCGGCATCGCGCAGATGGCGCACGGCTCCGATCAGCAGCGAAGGATTGTCTATGTATGCCGATTCGGTGATCTCAATATGTATAGACGAGGTGGGCAGACTGTACTTGTCCACCAGATATTTGAAATGCTCCGCGACATTCATGGAGCAGATATCCGTTCTGGAAACATTAACGGAGATCGGGCAGATGCCGATGCCCATGTTCAGCCATTTGCGCTGATAACGGCAGGCTTCCTCCCAGACGAACTTATCCAGATGGGTGATGAAACCGTTCTGCTCGAACAGCGGAATGAATTTGATCGGAGGGATGATGCCCTTTTCGGGATGGATCCAGCGCACCAGTGCCTCTGCGCCGTGCAGCGCTCCGGTCAGGTAATTGTACTGCGGCTGCAGATAAATGGTGAACTGCGAGCTGTCGAGCGCCTGGTTCATCTCGTTGACCAGCTGCTGCTTTTCTATCAGCGACAGACGCATGGTGTCGTCGTAAAAAGCGATATTCCTGGTGAAATTGTCCTTGATCGTCTTGAGCGCAAGAAAAGCGCGGTCACACATCAGGGCCACATCCAGAGAAGGATCATCTATAACATATACGCCCATTCTGAGCGATATCTGGAGATTCGGTATGATCGAAGGCGGATCCATGTAATGGTCCGCAACATGCAGACGGTGGAAATCGTCGAGACGCATGCAGATGACGAAATGGTCGGACTCCCATCTTCCGTAAACGCACTCCTCGAAATCCTCTGTCTTTTTCTTAAAAGTATCGCCGATGGACTTAAGTATGCGGTCGCAGTCATCCACTCCGTATACGTCGTTCAGCACCTTGAAGCCGTCGATGTCGTAACGGATGATGATATAGCGCTTGGTGGGATTCGCGTTGAGGAGCTCACGGGTCTTTCTGATGAAGGATCTGCGGTTATAGATACCGGTCTTCTCATCGACCTCGATATTGGCGATGAACCTGTTGCGTATCTGCACGCCCTGGGACTCCTTTGCGGTGATCCTGCGCGTGAGAAGGTTCTGTATCTTATGACGCAGCAGAGGGAGATTGATCGGTTTCGGCATAACATCATAAGCGCCGAGATCGAGAGCGTCGATCAGGTCGTCATTGTTGTCCGAGGCCGAGATCGCGATGACGGGAATGCGCGCAAGCCTGTCGTCCGCAGCCATTTTTTCCAGCACATTAAAACCTGTCATCTCCGGCATAAGCAGGTCAAGGACAACAAGTTCAATATCGGTATAATGCTTGAGCGTTCTGAGGCATTCTTCGCCGTCGCCGGCCGTGATCACCTCATAGTAGGGCTTGAACTCCTCACAGAGGATCATCAGACTGGTCTGGGAATCGTCTGCGATGAGTATCTTAACTTTTTCCGCCATAAAAAATCCTCTTGATATCCGTCCTTACGGAACGATATCCTGGTTACGTTTATTCTTATCTAGTATATATAATAAGGCACGAAAACTATTTTCGCAAGACTCTTAAGCATTTACTTCAAAAAAAATAAACCGTCTTGCTGTATCGTGAGATTATCCGTTTCGAGTTTGCGCAACGTCAACAGCATAAATACTCCTTTACTTTGCGGCATAAATCTAATATATTAAATACTTAAGGATTACGGGATTTACAGTGTTTTCCGCATCTTAATACGCAAAGGACACAGGTACGATCATATGAAACGTTGGCAGGCAAATATGCTGCTTTTACTGGCGGCGATAATCTGGGGCGCCGCATTTACCGCACAGAGTGTGGGCATGGAGCATCTCGGTCCATTCTCGTTCAACGCGATCCGCTTTCTGCTGGGCGGCATTGTAATGCTCCCGTTCGTTGCGCTCAGACAGCGCAGCCTTAAGAAAAGTGAATCAGGACCGGCTCCCGGCCTTTCCAAACGCGTGATTCTAACAGGCGTTATCTGCGGTCTTCTGCTCACGATGGCCAATTCCATCCAGCAGATCGGCCTGTTATACACTTCCCCCGGCAAAGCCGGCTTTATCACGGCCCTGTACGTTATCATCGTCCCCGTGATCGGACTGTTCTTCGGCAGCAGACACACCTTAAGGCTCTGGATCAGCGTCGCGATCGCCGTTGTCGGTATGTATCTGCTCTGCGTCAGCGATTCCTTCACGATCGAGAAAGGCGACATACTGATCATCATCTGCGCCTTTATCTTTGCCGTACACATCATGACCGTCGACAAAAAGGCACATGACCTCGACGGCATGACGATCAGCTGCATACAGTTCCTGACTACTGGTATTCTCTGCTCGGTAATCGTGCCCTTTACCGATGAAGTCATCACGTTCGAAGCAGTAAAAGCCGCAGCCGTTCCGCTCCTCTACGCGGGCATTTTCTCCTGCAGCTTTGCCTACACGTTCCAGATCGTCGGCCAGCAGCATACGACTCCCACCGCGGCATCACTGCTTCTGAGCACCGAGTCTGTATTCGCCGCGATCGCTGCATGGGTACTGATCGGCGACACCATGACCGCCAGGGAGATCATCGGCGGATTGCTCAGCTTTTTCGCGGTGATCCTCTCACAGCTTCCCTCAAAGCGGAATACTGCAAACGTTTAACCCATCTGTCAGACAAAGAGGACTTAATATGGATCACATCGACAAACGCGGATACCTGAATACGGATTATCTCCTCTTCCATATCAATGACCGGAGCAAGGACGAGCACAGCTTCCACTATCACGAGTTCGACAAGATCGTCGTTCTTCTGTCGGGAAAGGCCTCGTACATCATTGAAGGAAGGGAGTATTTCCTCGAGCCCGGCGATGTGCTCTTTGTCAATCATCACGATATCCACAAGCCCGTCATCGACCCCGACGAGCCTTATAACCGCATCGTTCTCTGGATCAACCGGGATTTCCTGACCACGCACAGCACCGATGACTGCGATCTCTCGCTCTGCTTTAAGATGAGCGGCGACGCAAAATGCCTT